>JAQSXD010000003.1 GCA_029266295.1 Bacillota bacterium
CAAGGGAGAATCCTCCTGCTTATATAGCAAATTATTGTATGCCTGTAGTATAGCATACCCGCCGCCCAATGAAAATAGGGCGCTTAGTGAAGCGTTGATTGAATGAAGTACGCACACAGAATTACTCAGCACCTCTTTCGGTAAATCACAGCAAAAGGGAGAGGGATTTTAAAGCCGTCCCTCTCCCCAATGGAAGTGTTTCTCCAGATGTGTGCCAAGAATGAATCAGCGTTTCTACAGGGATTCGCTGATTTAATGGAAGGAATCAGCCTCTTTTTAGCTTAAAGTCAACGATTTCCGGCGTTTCTTTTACAAATAGTGTTCTCACCGCAGGTTCTGTCCTGCTGATAATCTTCCCTCGCCGAATGACATACAGACATTCACTGGTCAGCCGAACCGCCTCTGCATCATTTCTGGCATCGAGTATTACGAGATCCGCAGGCTTACCGGCCTCCAATCCGTATGAATCTTCTACGTTCAGCGTTCGCGCAGACCTTACGGTAATCATATCCATCAGCGTCGTAATCTGATCATGCCCGTTCATATGTGCCGTATGGGCCAGCAGATTTGCTGCCGCGATCATATTTCCTTTCCCCATGGAATACCATGGGTCCATGATGGAATCGTGCCCGATGCATACATTGACACCCCTTTCCAGCAATTCATCCACCCTCGTGTGCCCCCTTTTTCTGGGATATCCGTCGGTACGATTTTGAAGAACCGAATTATCAAATGGGTTGGTAATCATATTCATATCGGCTTTTTTCAAAATCCCAAGCAGCTTAAAGGCATAGTCGTTATTATAGTTGTGCATTGCCGTGGTGTGGCTGGCAGCAGCTCGCCCCTGCCAGCCTCTGTTGATATTCTCCTTGGCCATGACCTCTATGAATCGGGAATGGGGATCTCCCGTCTCATCGATGTGGATGTCAATGAGCTTATCAAATTCTTCTGCCAGCCTGTAAACGGTCTCTACATCCTTGACGCCGTCTTCTCTCGTATACTCGATATGCGGCGCTCCGCCTACCACATCTGCTCCGATTTCCAGTGCTTTTCTCAGCAAGGCCTCACCATCTGGTTTGGTAAAGATACCATCCTGGGGGAATGCAACAACCTGGATATCGATCAGATTCCTTACTTCATCTCTTAATTCCACAAGAGTCTCAACGGTAACCAGTGTCGGATCGGAGCAATCCGCATGGGTTCTTACCCGAAGAACTCCGTTTGCGATGTACCAGTTAATTACTTCCCGCGCATTTTCTTTCAAAATTTCCTTCGTCAGGAACGGCTTTCTTTCTCCCCAGATATCGATGGCTTCCAGCAGGGTTCCCGATTTGTTGGGTCTGCTTAGATCGCCTGCTGAAAGCACTGCATCAAGATGGACATGGGGATCAACAAAAGGCGGGATTACCAGGTTTCCCCCTGCGTCTACAGTCTCCAGCGCATCTGCGGTGATGGTTTCCTCAATACGACAGATACGGCCATCCTCAATAAGGATGCACCTCAATCCTTCCTGCCCTCGGAGCTTTGCATTTTTAATTAACAGTGAATTCATGTTCCTTCCTCCTGTTGCTATTTGACACCGTCAAGCGAAAAATTAACCGATCAGATGTTCACACGGAATGAATCAGCGTTTCCCTAAACGTATTTTGCGTCCTTTTTCACTTCATGCGAATCATTAATCTTCATTGCGGCAAAGATCGCATTCACTGCAGGTACTGCCAGAGTGGCAATGATGATTCCCTGCAGAGATGGTACTCCGATCTCAAATACTCCGCCGAAATACGCGGCAGCACAGCCGACGAGATAGGCAATTAAAGGAGCAAACCGAAGCTTCCGAAACTTCACATCATCCAGCATTGGCAAATTCGTTTTATATGTAAAGAAGTAGTCTCCGATGATCACGCCGCCGAGAGGAGGGATGAAGGTTCCGAAAAGGTTCAGCAAGGGAATGAAGTATGCTCCTACACCAGCTACCGCTACAATGGTTGCTATGACGACGCCCCAAATTACAAAGGGAGCCTTATTGGACTTATTGAACATTTCTGCTCCTGCCACACCGAAAGCATATGCCGTGGCGTTGTTTGTGGTCCAAATATTGAGGGTCAGAATAATCAATGCCCAGAAGGTTAGTCCCATGGTAATCATCAGTTCAATCAGATCCCCCGTTTGGAACGCAAAGCCGCCTACCATTCCGGAGAAAACCATAATGCCATTCCCAACAAGGAAGGACAATATCGCTGCAATAAACGCAGTTTTTCCATTCTTAGCAAACCGAGCCCAGTTTGCAGCCTGAGTTCCGCCGGAGGCAAATGTACCGACGATAACGGTAATTGCAACGGTTACCGACATCGTCGCGGTGGGCTGCATCCCAAAAAGATTTTCCATGCTGCCCACTTCATTAAAAGCCATCCAGGTAACGATCACCACAAGGGCGACCATCAGTGGCATTGCAATATAGGAAACAATGGCCATGCTTTTAAATCCATACAAAGCGGTGGCCCCCATTACGACAGACCAGAAAATGATGAAAAAGACCTCCCAGCCGGGAAGCCCGAGCCCTTTAGAAAACAGGATCCCCATGTACTCCGCAGTAATTGCGTACCAGAGAACCTGGGTTCCTCCAAGGATGATATCCGCCCATTTCGCACCTGCACTGCCCAGCGTATAACGCGCCAGAAGCACGGAAGTCAATCCTGTCTTAGCTCCGATAAAGCAGATTACTGCCACATAGAAGCCGAGAATCGCACTTCCTGCGAGCAGAATCCAAATCAATTCCGAAAAGGGAAACGCAGCGCCAAGCCGGGCGCCTGCCGCCATAGTGGGCGTGAAGAATGTAAATCCGATCAGAACACCGGTTACTGCAAGAAGGCCTGTTCTGGCTTCCGGCGGTACATGGCTCAGAGGATAATCTTTTTCTTCGACCACCGCTTTTTTTGTCGTTTCTTTTGACATGGTAATTTCTCCTTTCAATAATCTATCCAATAGGCATTACCGTAATCAATTACACTACTCAAATGGTACAAAACAAATAATTACGTTCATAACACAGGACATGTTTATGTAATTGATTACATTTTCTCCATCATAGTAACATGAGTGCTCATGGCACACAATACTTTTTTCAAACTTTTCTGATAATTTTTTGATTCCTTCATAAGAAGCACCCCATTCCCGTTTCCGGAGCTGAGGTGCTTCAACGCAATCAGTAATTACTAGCTTCTCTTAGACATATTTAGAAGTGCCAAGCCATAGAATATAGCCGCAGTAACGATCAGAACGAAAACACTGATCCACGGAGAAACCGTAGCGCTGCCAAAGCAGAAGACAACCCCCATATGTTCTTTAAATTCATTCAAATAGTTTGCTGGGATTTCTGCAAAGGCACTCTTCATGGCATCTTCCATCAAAACCTGACGGAACAGAGAAGCTGCATGGGATACGGGAAACAGTTTTATCACAGTTTGCACCGATTCGGGCAGTGCCCCTATGGGAAGATAAATTCCTGTTAAAAACCCGATTAAAGTGCCGATGATCGTGCTGGCAGTACTAAATGCACTGTGGCTTTTGAAAAAGGAAACAATAAAGCACACGATCGCCGTATTTGCCATGGTTGTTAATAATACCAGCAGCAGAACTTTTATGAGTACAGAAGGCATGATCCAGACTCCTCCGCTGATTACAAGATAAAATTCCGACACAAAAACCGTGACAACTGACATGATTACACCGATAAAAAACGAACTGCCTACGTATCCGGCTGTGATCCGGCTTCTTTTAATAGGAGCGGAGTTAAAATCCTTGTCAATCTTTCTAACCTTATCGTCGATCATAACTCCAAACGCACCCATGGTCGTGGTTACAGAGGCGACAGAAAGAAGCCCCGCTACAAGCCAAGTATTCATTAGAACATCTGCGTTCTCAATATCCTTCATAGAGTCATCCAGCCAGACATCTCCTAAGAAAACAGCGTATAAGCCAATAATAATGAAAATTGCCAGCAGGGAAAACAGTACTGCACTTCTATCCCGAAAAAATAGTATTATATTGCGTTTAACTAATATGCTCATTCCCTTAGTTCCCTTCCTGTAATTCCAATAAAAGCATCATCCATGGTACCCTGCAATACCTGAAAACTTCTAATGTATGCTTTACATTTCTCCAATATTGGTAAGGCTTCCATTGTATCGGAAAGAGGAATGGTAAACTCACCGAAGGAAACGATAAAGTTTCGCTCTAAATCCATCAAAACCTGGCGCAGCGCGCTTTCATTCAAACCATTTAATTTTAAGCTATCGGTTGCATATCGTGTTTTTAATTCAGCGGGCGTACCCTTCGCCGCGATTTCCCCATGATCAAGTACAATGATATAATCCGATTCGGCCGCTTCTTCCATGTAGTGTGTTGTCAGAAAAATTGTCATGCCTGTTTTATCTCGAAGCTGCTTGATTGCGTTCCATATGCTTTTGCGTGTCTGCGGATCCAGTCCGGTTGTGGGTTCGTCAAGGAACAGTATCTTAGGCGTGTTGATCAGCGCACGGGCAATATCCGATCTACGCCGCTGTCCTCCCGAAAGCTTACCATACGGGCGATCAATAAATTCGCCTAGCTCGGTTGCTTGCGCCGCCCAAAAAACAGCCTTCTTAATCTCGGCTTTGTCTGACATGTAGAATCCCGCTCTTGCGGTTAGATTTTCTCGAACGGTAAGCAGTGAGTCCAGCAAGCCGTCTTGAAAGACTACCCCGATTCTATGCCGTATCGCCTGATGATCTCTTCTAAGATTCAATCCATCTACGATAACCTCGCCTCCGTTATAACTCATTAATGTGCATAGAATGTCTATGGTAGTGGATTTCCCTGCCCCATTAGGTCCAAGAAATGAAAAAAGCTTACCTCGTTCAACGTAAAAGCTGAGGTTCTTCACTGCATCAAGCTGTCCGTAACTTTTGCATAAATTTGAAACATCTATTATTTTATCCATTCTGAGCTTCTCCTTTCTTCGAGCATCACTGTAACAGAGTTTTTCTACACCGGCAATACGCGTTGAAGTGAATTGCAAATACCATAATGTAAGCTGTAAAAAAAAGATGGTAAGCTGCCTGCAGCTTGCCATCTTATCAAAGCCATATGATATTACGAACGGTAGCACTCCCGCAGACGGGCGTTACGAACGGTAACGTTCCCTCAGACTACGGTTTAGTCTGTCAGCTAATTTTTTGTCCTGGTATGCAGTAATTGCACATACAACGGCGTATACAACCAGAAAAAGTGAGAGAAATACGAAAACCTCGTTCACGCGATTCAGGTTCACCCAATCCCAACGGCCGGCCAAATATAGCACGATTGCCAATAGAACCGGTAAATGCACCGCTTGACGAAGATACATTTGCTTTTTACCGAGTTCTTTACCGGAATAGAAAATAAGAAATGCCAGATCTGTGAAGGCCGCCATCAGAAGGATCCTGCCGATGTCATGCAAGGTGAATCTGGCTTCCGGATAAAGGATCAGGCAAAATACAAACATTGAAGTGAGCGCTCCGGTTGTAATTACAAAAAAGGAGCGAAACATTGTTTTTAGTAGCTCTTCCGCATTCATACTGATGCCTCCTATATACCGAGTATTTTCTTTAAATCTCTGACATATTGCCGTGAGATAATGACTTTTTCGTGATTGCCAAGAGTCGCCTCAAAGCGCCCGTTTAGCGCAGGGCTCATCGACTTGATCTTGCTCAGATTCAGCAGAACTGATTTCGATACCCGCAGAAAATCACTATTGAAAAGACAGCTTTCTAATTCATATAGCTTCTGCTTTGATTCAAGTACCTTATCCGCACAGTAAAGGAACGTTCTATTATCTACCACTTCAATGTAATAAATCTCTTTCGGTTGAATCCGATGGATCTCGTTTCCATCGTAAGCAATCAGTGCACCTTGAGATTTCAAAAGAGCCAGTACACGAAGCAGTTCATCCGACATCTCCCTGCATTTTATAATAATTCGCTCTTCTTCTCCATCCTGCAATTCCTCAATGACAATTTTCAAGTCGATTCACCTGCCTGACGCTACCTAAAGGAACATTCCGTTCAGATCGATTGTACGCTTCGTCTCGTTGCTGACGATAGCCTCTTCAATGAGCTTGATGGTATTTCTCGCCTGCTGGGGAGTAACGGCAAGGGGTGCTTCTCCCACAAGGGCTTTATATACGCTGAGATAATACTGGCGATAATCTCCTCGTTCACTCTCAACAATTCCATCCACATTTAATCCGCCGATTTCTGTTGCAATTCTTCCGTATATGGAATCCGGTTCTTTTCCCCAATCGTCCTTGTTCAGTGGAGTAAATTCGTTCACAAGGTCATCCTCCTGCACGTCCAGTCCATACTTTACAAAAGAGCCCAGATCTCCCAGCAATGTAAATCTGGGAGTCGGGATTTTTACAAGCATTCCAGATTTCAAGGTAACTTTCAGTTTTGGATAGTGGAGGATCAATTCAAAATTATCGATGGTCTGCTTGCATTCCCTCTGATTTCGAAGATCGGCAGTTAATGCGTGGGGAAGCCCGAAGAGATTGACCGCCTGATCGATGAGGTGGGGGCCCAAATCATAGAGCATTCCACAGCCGGGACCACTTTCCTCTCTCCAGTTATTCTTGGTAGTGTTCCTGAATCGATCAAAATGGCTTTCAAATTCAACAAGATTTCCCAGCAGACCGCTCTCAATTAGTTTTTTCACGGTCAGAAAATCGCTGTCCCACCTTCTGTTTTGGTAGACTGACAGTACAGTTTTTTTCTGCTGCGCCAGGTTGATGAGTTGATCTGCATCCTGAGAAGTAATGGTAAATGGCTTGTCTACCACCACATTTTTATTTGCAGCAATTGCTTCCGCCGCCAGGGGAAAATGAAACTGATTGGGCGTTGCAATTACAACCAGCTCGATGGACTCATCCTGAAAAATATCCTTCACATCCGTCACTACGGCTGTATTTGCATATCTTCTCCTGATTTCCTCTCCACTTTCCTTATTCTTGGTATAGATCGCCTTTAGATGAAACTCCTCCAGACAATTGATAATTGGGGCATGAAATGCCCTTCCGGCCAGCCCGTAACCGATGACAGCCGCATTGATGGTTTTCATAGCAAATCCTCCTTTTATGCTTAGGGTATCTGAACGCTCATTTCTTCAGCATTTCCCCGAGATATTATTCCCGTTATTAACCGACGCTAACTTTTTTTACACTATATTTCAGGAAGCCATCCTCCATGACAAGGTCCAGTCGGCCGGTATCATGAAGGTATTCCACATAAGTATTCAGCATCCGTTCCAAGGTAAGATATCTGCTATCGCTTCGAGTGGGAATCTTCAGCTTTTCCATAGCCGTTTTCATTATTTCTTCCCTGGTCATGCTGTGATCGATCAAAGCGAGTACGCGCTCGGCCTTCCTCTCATGCAGTTTTCGATTTTCTGAAACAAGACCTTTGATCTCATCATACTCACCTTTATGTGCCACAATATATTTGCTGCAGCTTAATTCCAGAAGCTTATCATTACTCTTTAAGGCTTCCTTCAGAATATACTCATAGGGAAGCTTTGCCGGCTCCATTACATCTCTGCTCACCAGTGTATCTCCCAGATATGCAACATCATCCGGTGTAATCACGCAAATATGCGCCGGGCTGTGCCCCGGCGTATGCAAAATTCTGAATTCAGCCCCGGCAATCTGAATTTTCTCCTGATCCTTTGGGATAGGAATATCAACTTTGCAGATCATCTGACCCAGATTTTTCTTCACCTGCGCTAACGTTTGGCTGCTGTAATACACCTTAAGATTCACCGGCGAACTGCAGAGCAGCGCTTCCAGCTCCGACATAGCAACGACGCAGTGATATTTCTCTTTAAAGTACTGGCAGTTGCCAATGTGATCCACATGGGCATGACTGCATATAATTCCCGCTACTCGATAACCTTTCTCTTCAAAAATTTCTTCCACGCCTACCCGGTCTGCCTGGGCCCACCCTGTATCAAGCAGAATGAGCTCTGTCTCATTGATCCTATAAAAAGGAATATAACTTATTCCGGTATCAATACAAAAAGTATTTCCTTTTACCTTCCACAGCTCCATGCAGTCAGCTCCTTTTGTCCTCTTCACATATTCTCGGGACAAAATAATGCAAGTTCTACCTTTTTGCCCTGTAGAGAATGTAATTCATTTTACATGGAAAAACGGAAACCTTCAAGTGGTGGTTATCGATCACGAGTTGTTTTTGTATGACTTTTCGCTATGATTCACGGTCAATCAAGGTAAAGCGCTGTTAACTGCGGTTGAAATCGGCTGTCACTCAGATACCAGCCGCTTATCCCCGGTAATGTTCTGGATTGGTGCAATGTTCTGAGTCACTTCCAGAACCCCCAGATATTCTCCTCCCTGGTCTCTAACCGCGAAATAACGGATCAGAACAAATTTATCTCCAAGGTGAATCCAAAAGCATCCCCCAAATTTCATCATCCACCCCCCACATCACCTTCGGCGGAGCACTGATCCCGTACTTCTCCATATAGGGAAAGAATAAATTTTCCTTCTTTTTATAATGAATATCGAGACCCTGATATAGCCGCTTCAACATATTAGTGTTAATCTGTGAATCAGCCGCTTCAATTTTCTCCATAAGCTTTTCCAATGCTCGATTCTCTGACTTCAGTACATTTGCCGGGTGAGACGGAAGTTCAGAGGGCTCTGCGCTGCGGTGGATCTCCTCGATAGAGCCTTTAAAAACCTCCGCATGGACATCACAAAGGTTCTGTATCTCTTCAATGGCCATTCCCTCGTTTACAAGCGCCTGCTCCGCCTGGGAGATTTCTTCTGCAGAAACGCCTTCAAACGCTTCCGTGAACTGGCTCTTTACCTCTTCTACGGTCTTTCCCTCATGGAGCTGAGCCAGAATTTTCTTTATGGTTTCAACCCGGAACTCCCGGTTATTATCCAGTAACGGATAAAGTTCGGTTTCCTACCGGCCAATCCGACCTGAAAGCGCGGAAAAAATCTGTTCCAATATATATTTTGCTAATGTCAGTACATCTCTATGCTGTCTTTTTAAACTTTCCATATCCATTGCAGTATTTTCTCCTTTCTCAGATCCGAATTCTTTTGGTTTTAATCCTGTTACTGTACTATAGAAAAGGAATCGCTTTCGTTGCTTTTGCAACGCCAAACGATAGATATGGAAAAATCAGGATCGAAATCTTTCTTGCTAATAACCGTTTACATCAATAAAAAGGAGGCATCTCTCCCGGGGAATATTATAATTCCGGGAGAAGCCTCCTTTTTTAAATGATGTATCTCTTAGCAGCTTACCTGCTTGTGTTTCTAAAATTGTGAATTTAGATTGATTCTCTTTTGGCTCAAAACCTATAAAGAAGCGCTGCTCTTACATGGAATCAGCCAAGGATCGGGGAACGGTTCGATCATCCCTTTGCTGTTGACTCTGGAGACCTCTATATGTAAGGCTTCTGTGCGGGTCAGACCGTTTTCCTTCAGCAGGGAGGTCAGTGAGGACAGCACCTCAAAATCCAGAGTATAGATTACGATATCCATGCTGGGATTGACCGCAAGAAGACTTTTAATCTCATCACCAATTCGGGGAGATGCAACGATAAATGCGATGTCCGGGACGGGCAACGGCTTTAGGGTTTCATCATTTAGGGACTCTACCACCGTCACATTCTTAAGGCCGAATTTCACGATATTTTCTTCCATCGTTTTCCTGTCTCTGGTGTCATACTCCACGGCAATCACACTTCCCTGACCCGTGATCATAGCGGCCTCAACAGCAATGCTCTCACCGGAAATGATGCAGATGTTACTCTGGTCGCCTAAATTGAGCTTGTTCATAATTACTGCACGCACTTCGCGGCACACATAATGAACGGAGCCGTAAGAAAAGCGGCTGTTCTCAATTCCAACCTGATAATTCGTAACCGCATTAGAATTCAGTATCAGCATGGCAGCGGACGCATTGATCCCCCGATTGATCATGCTTGAAAGCTTATCATGTTTGATCTGTCCAGATGGGTCGGACCCCTCATTGTACCAGATATCACAGTCACCCAGTTCTGCATTCCACATATCATAGAAAATGTCCTGATGTCCCGCATCCGTAAATACCAGGACAGCACGATTGGTCATTACAGTGGGAATCAGATTCTTATTCTTTCCGGTGATATCAAGGATCTTCAGTTCGGCAAGATTGATGTCTGTATTTCCGGAAAAGTACTTTAGCCAGGATAGTATTGTCTCATTTGAAAATATATTTTGTTCCACAGTCACATCCTCCTATTTGACAGCAGTCGGCTCTGAGTAGCCGGTGCGGAAGCAGCAGCAATTGCTCTCATCGTAACCATCATACCATATTCCTGTGATCTGTGAAGTATATTTTATTCTTCCCGGTTACCATCTGAACCAATCTGACCAGCGAGTTTGTCAAGCATGGTCAAAACTTCCGCTCTGGTTACAAACCCCTGACAGTGAAAGCGGTTATCTGGATAGCCTTTCATAATTTCTTGCCGTATCATCACATTGACGGAAGGAAGGCTCCAATCGGGGATTTCCTTCCAATCCTCATATTGTTCTGCCTCCCGGGTTTCCTCAGACAGCGGAAACCCCATCTTCTTTGCAAAAATAACCGCGGCCTCCTGCCGCGTTACCTTTTCATCTGCGTTGAAGCTGCCGGTTTGATTTCCTGCAATATAGCCCGATTTGGCAGCGATTTCAAGTTCTCCGCGGTACCATGCATTCTCCGGCACATCGGAAAAGGTAATCCCGGTCTTTTCTGTCAGATGAAAATGCCGATTGATAATCGTAATGAATTCCGCCCTGGAGACTGCCCTATCGGGACGAAAGGAACCATCGGAAAATCCCGTAATGATTCCTTCCTCCAGGGATTTATTGATTTGAGCTTCAGCCCAGTGCCCTTTGATATCGACCAAAGAACGAACGGCTAATGGCTTTGTTATAAAATCTCTGTAGATTGATTTCCAAAACTCCTCTGCGATGATCTCATACCCTTCCAGCGTTGGATGTGTATCTCCCGGAAGATATCGTTTCAGGTCTTGATCCATAACATCTTTGGTGGGAACATAGGATACGCCTGTTTCAACAGCCACGCCGAGAATCCCATCGTTCAGGCTGTTTACAACGGATTCCAATTCCGGCAAATAGGGATAAGCGTTAAAATAACCCATAAGATAAATTGCCGGGCGTGAATCCGTATTTGCAGCAGCGTTGATGTCATCAATAATCCGTTTCAAGTTTCTTGTGATGAAAGGGATCTGTTGCTCCACTGCTGCTTTTAGGACTTCCAGATCTTCCGGAGATGGCTTCCTCTGATATTCTTTAAATTCTTCTAAATACTGAATATCGTTAATTCCTATGTCCAGCGTTATAATATCTGCATCGGCAAGGAGCCTACGTATGGATGGCAGCTGCTGCAAAACATCTTCAGTTGTATAACCGGAAACGCCCTTCTTGCTGTATTGTTCCAAAACTCCTGCTTCTGCCAGCTTATCTTTGATGAAATCGGAATATCCATATCCCTCATGCTCTCCGTAAGGCGTCTGGCCGGAGGAATAAGAGTCACCCAAAGCGACATAATGATAGGCCCCAATACAAGCCGCCTCATACGTGCGGCTGAATAACAACACCGTCATGGATATGAAAACCAGAATCATCAGCAGCAATATCATTGCCGGCTTGAATCGCATCCCCTTCAGCAAAATGAACTCCCCCTTTTTCTGTTTCTAACGCTTCTTTTTCAGCCGTTCCCCGCACAGTATAGATTCCGTTAAAAAAAAACGCACAGGCCGTTTGAATTTTTCTAAATGCTCACCGCAGTGATTTCGCAATGCTTTTATAAAATCTGTGTTGTTGTTGTCCGGTGCAACCAGAACCTCCGCAGCCACGGTGTTTCCCATAATCGGGTTTTTCTCACCATATACTCTTGCATCCAAGACGCCGTCAAGCTGAAGAAGGACACTTTCAATCTCTATGGGATATACCTTCTCGCCGCCTACATTGATCAAGTCGGTGGTCCTACCGAGGATTTTCAGATAACCATCCTTTCTCTCTACCCGATCCTTCGTGTCAAACCAGCCCTCTTCATCAAAGGGAGAAGGGGCATTCAAATACCCTGTCATTGCAGACTCCGCTCTGATAAAAAGCACCTCGCTGACAACCTTTGTTTCATATCCCTCGCCCCCAACCTTCATCCATAGGGAGCCGGAGTCTTCTGATTTGGTAGAGAGAATTCCCACTTCCGACAACCCGTAGGTTTGCTTGAAAGTCGTATGGGGCAGGATTGCGGACAGCAATTTCAGCGTATGCTCTGGCATCGATTCTGTTCCGTAGGTAATCATTTTCAAGCAGGATAGGTCATATCTTTCGTAGAGCTTGTTCAGCAATACCATCGTTAGAAACGTCGGAGTTGTGGGCAGCAGCTCAATCTTTTCCTTTTCAATGGCAGCGCAAACGGCTTCCGGCATACGGCTTGGAGTGGTAACGATGGTACCACCATGGCTGATCGTGTGCAGCAATGTATTAAATCCCCCGATGTGATCAAATAACAAAAAGGAAATGGTCTTTAAGCTTTTGCCCGGCCTTTTAAACTTTTCCAGCAGCCTGGACAGATCATGAAGCGCAGCTTTCGGTTCGCCGGTAGTTCCGGACGAAAAAAGGATTAGTCCCGGAACGCCTCGATTTTTCAGCCCAAGGAGCATCTTGTGACCTGCCTTTACCCCTGTCGTGTGAAACCGAATCGCTGCATTGCCATTCTCTTTGGCTTCGGCTACGGTCTCAATTGCCGTGTCGCAGTCAAAGACACTTTCGCACTGAGCAATCTCGATCAGTCGTTCGCTGTTTCTCAACGTCTTGGAAATGGGCACTATGATGCAGTCTCTCTTAATCAAAGCCAGCAGAAGGGCAATGGCTTCTGCTGAATAATCAGCAGAAATACCGGTAACACTTCCAGCGTCCACTCCATGTTCATCCAAATACCGCAGGCAGTCTTTCAACTTTTGATTGATGTCTTCATATGTATATGCTTTCTCCGGCGTAATTACCGCATGATTTTCTTTACAATCCTCGAGGATGTTCTCTATAAAATCAATGTTCATCTGCAGATACCGCCTAAATAGATGATCTGTCCTGTTATAAAATCACTTTTGGGATCCATGTAAAAATCGATGACCTGTACGATGTCCTCAAATTCCGCAAAGCACCGGATAGCCTGCTGCTCCAGTATTTTTTCAAGCTTATGCTTGGGGACATTGGCAATCAGGTTGGTCTTTGTAGGTGCTGGTCCCACCGCATTCACAGTAATCCGAAAGGAACCCAGCTCTTTTGCCAGAACCTTGGTCAGGCTCTCGACTGCTGCTTTCGATGCGCCGTAGGCCAGTTCTCCCTCCAGGTTAAGCGGAACCGCCACTGTGGTGAAATTGATAATACGCGGGTGCTGGGACTTCCTCAAAAGCCTGATAAATCCACGAGCGCATGCAAATGCGCTCAGATAATTTACCCGCATCAGCCGTTCTGCCGAGCGGGGATCCGTCAGCATAAAATGGTTCATGGATGCAGCTCCCGCATTATTGATTAGCACATCTACAACAGGGTGGGTTTTAGAAACCGCAAAAGCAAATTCCTGAACCTCTTCATAATTGGTCACATCTGCTGGATAATGGCAAAAGCGCTCGTGCTCAAAATCCGGTTTGGTTCTGCTGCAGCCGATTACGGTATGGTCCTTTTCAATGTAATGCTTTACAAGTGCAAGCCCGATGCCTTTGCTGGCTCCTGTGATGACGATGAACATCTTGATTCACCTCTATTCCGTTTCGAGAAGGAGTCCTGTTACGTACTCAGCAAGCGACCCTACGGAACGGAACGGACTCCTCTCTTGGGAAAAGGCTCTATCGTTTACGATGATGATGTTCTTGCCCAGCCTGTCGCTGATGAGATCCTCAAGGATCGCAATCAGCGTGACAAAAGAGATGGATTCAAGGGCGGCGTTTACACCGATCAGCTTTAAATCCTCACTGTACGAAACCTTCCTGTCCTCCTCCATCTGCTCGTTGAGTTCGAGAATGGCTTCCTGAATCAATTCTTCTACCGTTTCTTTCATTTGTTTTCCCTCCTTTATTTTCTCTAAGGGTGCTGCTGTAATGGGGTGCGAGCGCGGAATGAATCAGCAATTCCTAAGTCTCTCTCTGATGGGTACTATCCCGTTTCCAGTCGGTAATCTTGTCGATGGCTGTGATTTTTAAGCCCACGCTTCCCTCTGCGAGAGAATATGGCGGGATCTCTCTTTTAACCAGCGTATGCGCTCCCACAATCGATCCGGTTCCTATGGTCACGCCCCGCTGCACTGTGACATTTGAAGTAAGCCAAACACAGTCCTCCAAAGTGACCTCGGCGTCATAATTAATCATATGTCCGTGCCGGTCTGTAATCTGATGGTGATCACTGTCGTAAATCGTGATATTTCTGCCGAGCATGATATTGTTTCCGAAGGTTATCTTTTTCGAACATACGATGACAGTTCCGCAATTTGCGCTGAAAAAGCCCGATTGAAATACCCCATCTTGCTGAATATCAACCTTGGTGTTGTAAAACAGCTCCGCACCACCGTCAGAAATCCACTGAGCATTTTGATCCATCTTCAGATAGGTTTCTGCCCTGGATCCCCTCAATTTTACATCACCAAGCTTAATACTACCGTTCTTAATCTGCAGCCTTGCGGTTTTGTGGAGATTGATCACCGCGTTTTTATAGGGGATCAGATAGCTGCCTTTTTCCCGTATGATGCTTTTGCAAATCATGTTGTAGTAGCAGAACTTGATCAAATCAACATAGATCAACAGATCCTTAATCTTGTGAATCATAGCTTCCTCCTGACGGTTCGGCAGAATGTTCTCACAAGCTCTACCGGCTGGCAAAACCGAAACCGTTGTTTAAAGCAAGGAAACTGCCTCTTAAGATACGGAAACCGCCGATTAAGGCATACTTCAATGGACTGCGCCACCGTCATCGTTTGGAGCAGTTCATAGAACTGTTCCGTTCCCTCATCATTTAAATCGTTCCTTAGCAGGCTGGAGTTTCCTTCTGCTGCTTCTTCCAGAGATCGTCTTTCCCAGACAATATGATCCTTGATTCGTTCAAACTGCTTCTCTCCTTGCCTGGAGTTCACCATGACAAGGGAGATGCCCTGAAACAGATCCTCCTTTTGCACCGATCCGATCCCCCAAAAGTCTCCGATGGTGATATCGGAAATGCGAAGCAGTGATTTGTATTTGCAGGAAAGGCAGGACGGTCTTGCAAACAGGCTTTTTTTCAAATATCCCCGAACCCAGGAATCATCCTTGCCCTGCCTGAAGTACTCTTTTCCGTTTTGAAATCTGACGGACAGGCCAAGGCTCTCCCAGCCCAAACGCTTATTTTTCATATGGACCGATGTTACCGGTGACTGGTATCGTTCCTCCAGCTCCGATAGATATCGGCGGTATACCTCCGGCGAATTGATCCCTCGGCAAACAAAGTCCACCGTTGTCAGCTTGTCATAGAAGGTTCCAAGATAGCTCTGAAGTGCCGCGCTCTGACAAGGAGTCCCGCAGAATAAAACCTCCTTATCCCGATCCAGAAGAGATTTTATTTGGCGAAAAATTCCTCCGGTATCACTTTGGAAGTACTTGGAGCCCATGAGCGGTTCCAACTCCTCCCGGGTCTCACAAACCCAATGAAACGCTCCCTTCCAGTCCTCTGTATACCGACAGGCCGCTACAGATCCGCCTTTGGCAAGACAGTCCGCTGCCAGAGCGGAAAATAGCCCGCCGGAGGTGCTCCTCAATCTAAGCAGATCGTCTTTCACCCATGCGGCATACACTGAGGGGGGCTCCATACGCCATTGGCACCGCACTGACCCGACAGGATCTCTGCGGAAAAGGGATTTGGTGGATTCGGGACAAGTTTCCATACAAAGGCTGCAGCCACTGCATTTTTCAGGATCCACTACGGGGTACCAGAAGCCTCTTTTATCCGTTGCAAAGGAAATTGCTTCCCCGGGGCAAAGATCACCGCACATCTTGCAACCGGTGCACAGACTTGTTCCGATTTGGTCAATCATAACACTTCCTCCTCTTAACCAAGCTCAGCAGCAGCCGTTTTCCTTTCCCTCCGTATAATAAGACAAGCTCCCGTTCATAGGAATTCATTCCGAAGAACCATGTCAGCGGAACATATGCTGCCGTATAGAGGAACCCGTTGAAAAGAATCGTAAGAACCGCCCCTTCTTTTCCCAATCCCCTGAGCAAAAAGCAGATTACAAGGGCACAAGCCGCCGGCAGAGTCATTCTTGCGATTTCTCTCCAGAACCTTGGAATATCTAAATGGATGACCTTATAGTAGTAGATGTTCATAATGAGAACACTTCCACAAAGTAAAGCCACAGCAGTCCCGACAGCACACCCAATCCCACCGTAAAGCTTTCCCAGCGGGATGCTCAAAGCGATATTTACCACGGCCAGAATCAGATATGTAACAGAGCGGAACCGCTGGCGGTTCTGTGCCTGGAGAATGCTAATTCCTGTATTTTGTATCAGGGGGATGGTCACTGGAATCATTAAGAGGCATGCAATCAAATAAGCATCTTCATAACCCGGACCGGCCCATGCATTAATAAAATCCTGTCCGACGCACAAAAATCCTCCTAAAATATAAGCGATAATCAAGTACTGAATTCTTCCGATCTTGATAAAGAGTTCGGAAAAATCATGATCTGTTGCCCCGTTTGTGACCATGGCTGTAAGCTTTGGAAGGAATAGTCCCGACAGGGCGGTGGAGAAGGCAAGGTAATAGTTGTTGACCTGTATCGCAATGGCGTAGACAGCCACTGCAACGGTTCCCGAGACCACGCCCAGGATAAAATGACCGGAGCTCCATGTGATTCTGTCAACGATAATATTCAAGAATCCATAAAAGGAAAAGGCGCAAATCTCTATGAGCAGCCTGAGATCTCTGTGGTTGAAATAGAATTTAATTTTCAGCCTGGAGAGACAGAACCACATGTTGACCATGAGAATGCACAGATTAATCACCGTCGTTGCTGCCGCCATGCCAACAGCCCGATATCCCAGCAGCAGAAGGGGGATCAGCACACAGGGCCCCAAAAGGATCCGCACGATGTTGATCAGATTGGCATAAATAAATTCCTCATATGCGCTGATAATGGAACTGAAAATACATAAGGGAAAGGATACGGACAAGTTCAATACCAGCAATAAAATGATAATTTTTGCTTTGCCGATTTCCTCCAAGGTTAAATGCGCTGCAAACATATTGTCTGCGTTCAAATAGACCAGCGCACCAATTCCTGCCGTCACAAGCCCGATCAAGGTATAGATTACAAGAAACATCCCATTCAGATTGAATTCCTCTTCCTTGTTGTTCAGTGCTTTGTATTTTGCCGTATATCTAATGACAGCGCTTCCAAAGCCAAAATCCAATACAGCAAGGTACCCCACTACAGTTACTGCCAGAGAATACAGTCCATATTCCGATTGTCCCATTTGAAACAGCATATAGGGCGTATAAAGCAAACTCACCAGCGTATTCAGAAAGAGCGAGAGATAGGAAAGAAATGCGCCGGCTTTGATTTGATCTGTCTTCAAAATCTACTACCTTCCTTCCGCAATCGGTCTGCCCGAGACAGCCTTGCCACAGCCGCAGGTTTGGTCTAACGCAGCAATTTCACGCAGGGCGCTGACGATGCTCTTTTCCGCCGATGTATTCTTACCGTTCAAGGTTTCCCCGATGATCTCCAAGTTCGCCTCCAACTGATCCAGTAAGCGCAGCGACTGTTCCCTCATCTGGCGATCGTCCATTTGTCTCACATCAAGGATGTAATCTCTCATGCCATAGCCCTCGCCTATGACCCCCCAGAACTTTGAGCTGTAGGACAACGTCAGCGAAGGCACGCCGCATTGGAGTGCCGATACGGCGCCATGCATCCTCGCAGCAATCACAAAGTATGATTTTTGAATCAGCGCCCTGGCTTCAAACGGGTATTGTTCATAATCGACCTTGAGAACTCTTCCGGGATGCTTAGCCTCCAGCAACTCCTGAAGCTCCCTCACCGCCCTGCGATCATCCACATGATCCGGTCTTAGCACATGGGCAAGGAGAAGCAGCTTTTTATCCGGATACCTGCACAGCACCTCGTCCAGGAAAAACAGGTTGAATTGAATCCATTTTTCTCTGCTTCCTTCTCTGGTATACCGATAAATCAGCTCACTGGGACAATACGTAATATATTCCC
Organism: Bacillota bacterium; assembly: GCA_029266295.1. GTDB lineage: Bacteria > Bacillota > Clostridia > Peptostreptococcales > Anaerovoracaceae > Anoxybacterium. The sequence continues at coordinate 18,348 of JAQSXD010000003.1, forward strand.
GCGGCCGTGCAGGTATCTCTTCTTGACTTGCAGGTGCTTCATCCTGCCTTGTGAGGGGAAGCATGGCAAGGTCATCCATCGCTCCCACGTTTTTCAGGCCGAGTCCATCCAGATAGTTTAAGGTCAAGGGGTCCCTCGTATAGATCTTATTGATTCTCCCAAGCAGCCATCTCATGATCGGCACACGAAAGGAGCGAAAAGGTCCCATTGTCTGACCCAGCATTACCACCCGAAGCCCCGCCTTTCTCAGAAGAACAAATTGAATCCCATACAAAACCGGGGCTTTCCATCCATAGTCCTCCGTAAAGTCGTCCCCGCCCAGAACCACAGCCAAGTCAATCCTCCTGGCGAAAGCTGAGACAGTCTTTTTCAGGTTCAGCAAGCCAGGCAGATAGTCATACCTGCAGAAGCCTTTCACAAATAGCGAATTAAACTCCACACGATGGATTTCGTCATACCGCGTCGCGTATTTCAATCTCTGGATATTGATCTCATCGTCGGTTTCCAGATAATACGCATGCCTTTTACCGGATACTGCATTGAAATAGCTGATGAAGTTTTCCCCCATCATCATCGAACCGTAATTAAAGGTATTGGAACAGTTAAAAATGTAGATATTCATCTGCAGTACCCTCGCCGGAGATCCGGCAATCCAGTGCCCTTCCCATTCAGAAACGGATGTTTTCGGATTCTCTTTGTAGCCCAACGCTTCAGAAATACCATCGATGAATAAAGTTCCGGATGAATCAGGTAAAGCCTGCATTTGATCCGAAATCGATCAAATCCCTTTCCCTCTCTGTTATACTTCCTGATACTTCTCATGATTTTCCGCTCAAGATTGGGATAGCATCGATTCAGCTCGTTCAACAGAGGCCGAATCTTCCAGTCCTCTATACAGGAGTCCAGGCTGTTGAAATAATTCTCCACCACCAGTCTGGTTCTGACTGCAATTGCAATTTCTAAAAGCTCAAGGCTCCTATCTGTGCCCAGGAAATGGACGATCCGTTCCATTGCTTCTATTGCATCAAATTTCCTGACATTTCGGCTGAATGAAACAGAGCCCAGCCTTTGAACATAGTAAAGAAGGCTCTCATTGATAAAAGTGACTCCCTGCGCTTTTGCCAGGGCTTTTACCGCAAACTCCTGATCTTCTCCATTGCAGCAGCCTTCTGTATAGTGCAGCTGGTTTTGATCAAGAAAGTCTCTTCGGTAGGCTCCGCTGCCGGTACAAACCCACATGGTTCTATGGAGAAAAATATTCCTCAGCGCTTCTGTACCTGTAATGCTCGTATGTATGGAACTGTAGGATTCAAAATAATCCTTCAGGAGGCTTCCGTTTTCATCCACCGTCTGATATCCCCAGCAGATGACGTCTGCTGGCGTTGATCCTTGGGCTTCCCGCTGGGAGCACGCTTCCAGGAACAGTTTGGTGAGATTGTCCGCCACATAATCATCGCCATCCAGAAACAGAACATAGTCACCCGATGCCGCAGAGAATCCTCTGTTTCTGGCAGAGCTTACTCCGCCGTTTTCCTTGAAAATCACCTTGTACTCAATTTCACTTTGGTTTCCAAGAACCTGGCGAATCAATGGTTCCGTTCCATCGTTGGAACCGTCATTCACAACAATGATTTCAAACTGTTTTTCTCTTTGACATAGCAGCGATCTCAGCGTCCTCTCGATGTAGGTCTCTACGTTATACGCAGCAACGACAATGCTAAGCTTCATGGATTCCCTTTGTCCTCCTCCATCCGTTCCGTTTCATGAGATTTTCTGCATGAAACGATGGCGGTTTCAATTTTTTCTTAATCTTTTGGTAAATCCGCGGCACGATACCTATGAATCTGACCAAGCGGAATCCCTCTAGTTCCACATCAATCACCTCCCATGCCTCTGAGGAGTTATAGGTATGCACGCCTTTGATCCTCGTCTCTATATCCAGACAAATATCATTCTTCGTAATCATCCTGTATTCTTCTTCAGTGTAAGTTTGATCCGTAAAAGCCACTCTGTTCAATATAATTGCCTCTCCGTAGGTCCTTGTACACAATTGGGAAGGACGGTAGTAGGATGATTGGAACCGAAACACCTTGCCTGCTGGGCGCTTCCGCCCATTGGGATCGTCAATCTGACAGATGGTTCTCCATAGCTTATCCTGTCTTTGAACCACCTGAAGGGTTCCTTTGTTGCGTCGTTCCCAGAGGTAGAGGATCAGGTGCAGTTTCTTGTCTGCATCAGAATCCCCAGAATGCGCAGGTTCTATCCCCTTATTCCCGTCAGAATCAGTAAAATGCGCAGATTCTGCCGGTAGCACAGTAGTGTCCACCGCTTCAATGCCGTCAATCAGGATTCTGTCCTGCTCCCACAGATCCGGGAAATGCCTTGCACGGTACTTGACGATGTGCCCGGCTTCTCTCGATTCCGGAATCAAATACCAGTTTTCTTTCTCCCTGTAAACGCAAGGGTAGGAAAGATGAAAAGGCTCTTCCAATATGATATGTATCCCTCCCGGTTTCTTGACTCCTATTTCCCGATAAGCGATGACACCTTTCCGTTTCATTCTGTCGTAAGCTTCAAAAAATACATAGGTTCTTTCTCCCGCTTCAACGGGGAAGGGGTCTGCGCACCAATAGCGCAGTGTATTTTTCAGAAGGTAAAACTTCTGCGGCTGAGAATTCAGAATTGCGCCATCCTGCTTCTTGCGATAGGCCACTGCCCATTCTGATTCCGGAACTCTAGACAAGATATCGCTGGCTGAACTCCCCACTTCGAGCAATCTCTTTCTCAATAAACTCACCATTTTGAACAACTTCCTTATCAATGGCATCCCCACTTTGATCCCCCTCATTCTTTCTCACCGTGATTAGGCAAAGTAAAAAAGTGATCCAGACGGGCTTAAAAAATGCATACGCTGACAGCGTCAGTAATGCAGCAAAGACACCGGTCAATCCACCCAGTAATACAGCACCTTTCCGAAAGGCCTCCCGATACAGCTGGCCAGCCAGATTCAGATAGAGTGCCATCCCAATCAACCCCCCGTCCATGAGTGCCTGAAGAAATTGATTGTGCATTGTATATCTCATAAAAGTAACACCAAAGGGACCATAGCCGAAAATCAGCCGTATATTTCCAGAGAAAAGATCACGGAAAGCTGCTATCCAAATCAGTAATCGGTCGCTTCCTTTATCCTCAATGATGGAAGTCAGGTGAAATCGTTCCAGAACCCCTTGAGGCATAGCGGATATGATAAAATGAGCAAACGCCAGGTATCCCACAGCAGCCAGGAACCCCAGCAGCAAAAGTTTCTTCACAGATGCCCTGGTTACAAATGCCCAAGTTACAGCAGCGGCAGAAGCTGCAGCCATTAGTCCTCCTCTGGAGCCCGTTGTGAGGATGCAATAAAAGATCGCCATCAGCAGGAACATCCAAAATACATTTGCGATTTTTAACGGATTGTGCAGCAGTCTTGCAAGAATGATTGCAATGGTCATATAAAAATATGCACAAAATTCATTGGGATCTGTCATACCGGAACCGATGACGATGGAGATCCTCCCCCCGTATTCGATCTGCTGCCCCGCTCCTCCAAAAAACAGAATCAGGCAAATCAATGATGTAAGGATGCAGGCGTTCTCAATCACCCTGACATCATCTTCTTTGATTCCCATATTCCCAATCACAAGTGAGATGATCATAATTTGGATCAGTCCTGCTGCGATGTCAAGGCTTGCTTCAAAATCGGTTGACCAGAATATGCTTGCTGCGGTATAGAGCACATATGCCGTCCACGCCAGAGCCAATGGGTATGCAAGTTGGATGACTGCATTCTCTGCAATCAGCAGAAGGACGCCGAGAACTAAAATCAGCAGACTCAAGAGCTTCATGATCGAGCCGATGCCAGGAAGGCCTACCATACCAAGGGGGGCAATTAAAATATAAGTAAAGAGCAGCCAAATATGATAGCAGTAGTACCGTTCTCGCTGCCGCATCTCAAATTCTTTATTCGCAAGTTCACCGAGAGACCGCTCATGAATTGATCGCATCATACGCCATCCTCTTTTCCGGCGAATCATCGGGCTTGCCCGTCAGATACAGACTTTGATACCGGGAAACGCAGTTTCGAATATCCAGTTCCACTGCTTTTCTTCTCGATGCAGCACCCATGGATTTTCTCAGTGGTTCATTTTCAGTCAGGAGAATCATGGCGTCGGCAAGAGCCACTACATCCCCTACAGGCGTCACCACGCCGTTATTTCCAGTTGTAACAATATCCACTACCCCTCCTGCAGCAGTGGTAATAATGGGCAGTCCGCATGCCATGGCTTCCAGCACCGACAGAGGAAGCCCCTCCAAGTTGGATGACATGATATAGACATCTGCCTTGTTCAGATGGTTAGCAACCCTGTCAGTAATGCCCTGAATCGCTATTTTTTTCTCAAGACAATAGGAAGCAATCTGCCGCTCCAGCATACCTCTTAGTTCACCGTCTCCCAGAATGCTGAGATGGATGTTCGGATGCCTTGCCTGGGCAATTGCAAAGGCATCAATCAGCAATTTATGGTTTTTTACATGATACAGGATCCCTGTGCTGATGAATTCCACCGTTTTACCAAACAAAAGCTCTTCCTCCAAGGAATTTTTATGACACTGAGCTCCGGGAGAAATGACCAGCGCCCGGGCAGAAGGCCGAAATGCCTTTGTATCTACACCGTTATAGACACAGGGGATACTTTGAAAGGGAAGTCTGTATTCCCTTGCTATGGTGTTTTTAACAAAATCACAGATTGCCACAGGAGTAAAGTGGAACACCTTAAATGCGAGTCGATACAGTTGTTTCTTCAGCCCCTCCGCAGTAAATCCCGCCGGATTGTGAACGGTAAACAGTCTTGTCTCCGTATGGTAGAAAGCAGCAAAGACCATCACATAAAGGATCGTGCTCAGATTGGTGTGTATAATTTCCGGTCTACGTTTGGAAAAAAAACGATTGACCTTCCACAGTGTTTCCATTCGATTTCGCCCCGACAGATCAATCACTTCGATTTGATTCGCCTGTAGGATTGATAGGAATTTATTTAAAGCAAAGCCATTTGGAATGATGCCGGCCAAGGTTGCAACCGTGACAGTAAACACCGTTCGATCCATGTTTACCGCAAGATCCACCACAAATTTTTCCGCGCCTCCGGTGATCAACGTCGGTGTAAAAAGAACAACCTGTTTCATACACTGCTCCTTTTTAAAACTCCCTCGTATATTTGAAACAACTGATTCATAACCGTTCCTGCAGTATAACAGTTCCGCACCTTTTCCCGGTTCCAGCACCCCATACGCTCCCGGAGGTTTTTATCTCCCAGCGCCAGGATCGCTTCTGCTGCTGCATCGGCATCATCTGGAGGAATCAAAATCCCGCCGCTTTCTTCGATCATGTCCGGAATTGCACCGACAGCGGCGGCAAGGACAGGCAGGCCGCAGGCCATAGCTTCCAAGGCAGCATAGGGAAAGCCTTCTGTTCTGGTGGGAAACATCAGGAGATCCGCTTTCAGCATCTCATCAATAACCCGTCCGTGTTCCACTTCCCCCGTCAGTTCCACGTTGTTCGGCTTTGGACGCCGCCGAAATTCATCGGTTACAAAACCCAGTAATTGAAAGTGAATTTGGGGGAATCTACGCGCTGTTTCATAGATTATGCCACAACCTTTTTCTTCCTCCACCCGTCCTACAAACAGAATTCTTTTGACTTTGCCCACATCAAACGATTCGCGATGAGACGCTGAAGCCTTTGGTGTTTTGATTTGATTTTCCGCAATTTTGGCAATCAATTCATCCGTTAAAAAGTTGGGAACCGTAGTGCTCTTCCTGCTGCATAGATCCCAAAGAAACTGCTCCGACGTTTGATTCAGCGTCAGAACACGATCACTGATTCTTACAATTTTCTTCAGAAAAAAGGCGTCTGTTCTCCCTTTCATCATTGCCGGCAGGTCACAATGAAACTGAGTAACTAACCCTGCCCCTCCCCTTTTTGCTGCCGAGGCCAGCAGGTAATCCTTAATCAGTGATCCAAACCGCCCACATGCGCAATTGAGGTGGACAACGGGTGAGTTCTCTGCTCGTACATGCCGCTTCAAATCAGTCTGGATTCTGCAGAATCGTTTGAGTTCATTGAAAGGGCTTCTGCTGTAATATGCTGATGTTCTTCGGCCCGTGACTGCCGTATTTACAACGAGAATGCGGTTGATTCCTGCCTCGCTGCTTTCCATGTATTTCAAGGTCCAGCTCGCCATTCCCCCTGACGGCGGCGGCAGCGGTGCCAATAGAATCACATTCATTTGCGCCACACGACACGGTTAACGTAATCGGTATAGGACAAAATAATTCTCAGAACCTTGTCAGAGACATTTGGAATGTTGTAATCCGCCACCCTTCTCAAGGTGCCTTTGTGCTGGGTCTCCAATATCTGAAGCCCCTGAAGAATCCGTTCTTTGCCAAGTCCCGTCATCATTACGGCGGCTTCCTCCATGGCTTCCGGCCGTTCATGGGCTTCCCTTAGATTCAGTGCCTGCAATCCCAGAATTGAGGATTCTTCACTGATGGTTCCGCTATCACTGAGGACTGCTTTGGCTTTCGTCTGTAGACGTACGTAATCACTGAAGGACAGGGGCTTCGACAAGAGGATCAATGGATCAAACTCGACCTGTTTCTCCTCGATTCTCTTTCTGGTCCTTGGGTGGGTACTGACGATTACAGGCATTTTATAATGCGCTGCAATCGCATTTAGACTTTCCGCCAGTTTTCCAAAGTTCTCTTCGGAGTTGATATTTTCTTCCCGGTGGGCGGATACCACAAAATACTGATTCTCCGCCAGTCCGTGCAGATCCAATACCGGCGAGGTCTCAATGTCCTCAATTCTTGACTGGATTACTTCCAGCATGGGACTTCCTGTCTTAATTACCCGATCCGGAGGAAGGCCTTCCCGCAGTAAATATTCTCTTGAAATATCACTATAGGTCAGGTTGATGTCGGCAATATGATCTACAATCCTCCGGTTCGTCTCCTCTGGGACTCTCTGATCGAAACAGCGGTTGCCTGCCTCCATATGAAAAATTGGGATATGCTTTCGCTTTGCCCCAATTGCACAGAGGCAGCTGTTTGTATCGCCCAATACCAGAAAGGCATCGGGCTTCACTTCCTCCAGCACTCCGTCGATTTTGATCAGGATATTGCCGATGGTCTCCAGCGCCGTTCCCGTAGCTGCGTTTAGGAAGTAGTCTGGTTTTCTCAGATTAAAATCTTTGAAAAACACCTCATTCAATTCATAATCGTAATTCTGCCCTGTATGAACCAAGGTGTGCTCCACAACCTCGCACTGATCCAGCTTTTTGATTACGCAGGACAGCCTTATAATTTCAGGTCTTGTTCCTACTACCGTCATTACCTTCAGTTTTTTCATGCTTACCCCCTTTGATAAGATCGAATACGCCTGAAGCGGAGAAATATGTGCGCTGGCTGTATTCTCGTCCTTGTGCGCTGCTAAACCTCCAGAAAAAAAGTGTCCGGCCGTTCCGGGTCAAATGCTTCATTTGCCCACATGACTACAACCAGATCGGATTGACCTGTGTTTTCAATGTTATGCGTATATCCCGCGGGAATATCCATCACTTCAAGTACCTCTCCGCCTACTTGATATTCAATCACGTGAGCAGATCCAACTTCTCGAAATCTGACGATCCCCTTGCCGCTCACCGCTAAAAACTTCTCACATTTTGTATGATGCCAGTGGTTGCCCTTTACAACTCCGGGCTTAATACAATTCACCGAAACCTGCCCCATTCCCTCTTTACGGATAAATTCTGTGAAGGAGCCTCTGGCATCGGTATTCATCTTAAGCGGGTATCCAAATTGGTCTTGGGGAAGGTAACTCGTGTAGGTTGCATACAGTTTTTTAATAAAGTCCTGCGACATATCCGGTATACTGAGGTTGGTTCTGCTATCTCGGAAAGCGGTCAGCAGCTCAGCTGCATCTCCCAGTTTTACAAAATGAACGATGGGCACTTCACAGAAAAAACCGGTTCCATTTTTTCTGCCGTTCATCGCCCGTATCAATTCGTCTACCAGATCATCGATATACACCAGCTTCATAATCAGATCAGGGTCTTCCATACTGATTGGCAGGTCACTTACAAGATTATGGCAAAACGTTGCGATTACACTGTTGTAATTTGGTTTGCACCACTTTCCGAAGACATTGGGAAATCGATAGATCAGGACCTCTGCGCCAGTCTCTCTTCCATAGGTGATCATCAAATCCTCTGCCGCCTTCTTACTTCTGCCATAGGGATTTCCCAGAGATGCCTGTATTGAGGAAGCAAGCATCACCGGGCAAGTATTTTTATGTTTTTCTAATGTTTCAGTTAAACGAGTAGACAATCCAAGGTTGATTTCCATAAAATCACTTTGGGTCGCTGTCCGGTTTACCCCAGCAAGATGAAATACAAACTCCGCATTACTGCAGTATTCATCCAGCCGCTCCGGCTCTGTATCCTTGTCAAATTTCCAAACAGTATGCTCTTTGGTGTTTTCAAGAGCGGCTGTGAGATTTTTGCCGATAAATCCCCTTGCACCAGTTATGAGCACATTCATTGATCATCCCACCCTTCCAGTTCCCGCTGGATATAGTCCAGCGACAGAAGTCTTTGTTTAATCTGCTCCACGCCGAGTCTCTCGGTACTATCTGAAGTATATTCCTCCGCTTTCGCCAGCAATTCACTTCCCTCCGTGAAATACTTATCGTAGTTTAAATCCCTTGTATCCGCAGGCACCCTGTAATAGCTTCCAAGATCAAAGGCGGAACTATGTTCTTCTCTGGTGAGCAGTGTTTCACAGTTCTTCTCTCCGTGGCGTGTTCCGATAATCCTAATTTCATTGTCCGCATGAAATAGCTCTTTCAGTGCCTGCGCTAGATCTCCAATCGTAGATGCAGGCGATTTTTGCACCATAATATCTCCCGCCTTCCCACACTGAAAAGCAAATATCACCAGTTCCACCGCCTCATCAAGACTCATCAGAAACCTCGTCATGTTGGGATTTGTTACTGTCAGCGGCCTCCCTGACTTGATCTGTTCGATAAACAGCGGTATGACCGAACCTCTGGACGCCATGACGTTTCCATATCTGGTGCCGCAGATCAGCGTCCTTTCTGAGGAGACAGTCTTTGCTTTCGCCACAAATACCCGTTCCATCATAGCCTTAGAAATCCCCATTGCGTTGATCGGATAAGCGGCCTTATCCGTGGAAAGGCAGATTACTTTCTTCACTCCGCAGTCAATGGCTGCGGTGAGAACATTATCCGTTCCAAGTACGTTGGTTTTAACCGCTTCCATGGGAAAGAACTCGCAGGATGGCACCTGCTTTAATGCTGCTGCCTGAAAGATGTAATCCACTCCATACATGGCGTTTTTCAAAGATTGCATATCTCTTACATCGCCGATGAAAAACTTTATCTTATCGTTTTTATATTGTTTCCGCATATCATCCTGTTTTTTTTCATCCCGGGAGAAGATGCGGATTTCACCAATCTCAGTATTTAAAAAGCGGTTTAGGACTGCATTTCCAAAGGAGCCGGTTCCTCCTGTTATAAGAAGTGTCTTATCCCGAAACATGCTTTTCTCTCCTCTCTGCCAGTTCTTTTAACTTTTGATAATACTTACCCGTAGCGCCCTCCCTGGTCAAATACTTCTCCGCGTAAGCTCTGCCGTTTGCACCGTGCTCTCTCAAACGTTGCCTGTTTCCGTAAAGATGCGTGATGGCGGCTGCCAGATCTTCCTCACTGCCGGGATTTACTGCAACGCCTGCACCAGAGGAGGCTATGAGTTCATAGAGCCGGGTATGCTCCTCCGCTGTACATAAAACCGTTTGCGAAGCCGCCATCATGGCCCAGGTCTTGGAGGGCATGGCATGCTTGAGAAACTGCGGCTTCAGGGCTACGATTCCCAAGTCTCCCAGACTGTAAACGAAGGCAGAAGCTTCCTCCGGCTGCAACGGAAACATCTGTACGTTTCGCTGTTTTTCCGCTGTTATTTTTTTCCTTACAGCATCTTCACAGACACCATTTCCAACGATGATGAATTGTATTAACGGTGTTTTCTCTTCTAGCAGCTTTGCACTTTTTAAAACCGTATCGAGATCCTGTGCATAGCCTAGATTCCCGCAATATGTAACATAAAATCCGGTTCGGTCAAGTCCAAATTGATCAAACAATGGGTTCGCCTCTCGTTCAATGAAGCTGACTTCCCGTGTGTCAATCCAGTTTTCAATGACAATGACCTTATCCGCAGAAACCTGCTTCTCAATCAGATTCTGCCTCATATCCTCTGAAATGGTCACGACGCTTGTGTTCGTCCGATAAATATATGCTTCCATCCTGCGCAATGCTCGAAAGAGGATGCTCCCCGGGGCTATTTTTCCGTGGTCGGCTAGATTATCGGGGAAGATGTCCTGCAGGCAGTAAAGCGTCGGCGCTTTTTTCTCCAGCAATCCTCCAAGAACACCCATCACTGGCGGCGTACTATAAATGAAAAATACGTCTGCAGGAATTCTCCGTGCAGCTCGATAGAATGCTGCCGTCTTAAGGAGATAGCGAACCCCTCTCAGCAAGAGAATTTTGCCTTCCTCTCTTCTTTGTCCAAC
>JAQSXD010000230.1 GCA_029266295.1 Bacillota bacterium
TATTTCAGTTTCCGCAAATCTTCGGAATAATTCCTGCTGAAGCAAATGTGTTTTCGTGAGTTTAAAATCCATTTTTCATTCTCCTCCTGTTTGATAAAAAAGAATTGATCTCTTTTCTTCCGAGTTTTGGTATGATAATATCATTATAAGAGATAGGCTAATTAAAACAAGTATGCAGTTATTTCTGATCAAGTCAGGAAAAACTGAGTAATGGAGAAATGCAATGGATAGAAAAGATCGAGTAACAGAATGCCCTGTTGCCTATGCCTTAAATTTGATCGGAGGTAAATGGCATTTGCAGATTATCTGGGCTTTGTATAAAAAACCGGTGCAAAGATATAATGAATTGAAGCGAAGAGTGGACGGAATCACAAATATGATGCTTTCGCAATCCTTAAAAGAGCTTGAACAGTATGGCCTTGTAACCCGGACTCAATATCCCGAAATACCACCCCGTGTCGAGTACTCTCTGACGGAAGAGGGGCAGGTGCTGATCCCTTTCATTCGTGAATTGTCTAAATGGGGTGCGAAGCAGATGAGTAAAAGCTAGTTTGCTGTCCGGCTGAAAATAAACGTCTTAGACCCTCAGCTTTGCGCCCCTGGCCTAATCATCTGGCAGATACTATTACAGATCCTGAACTTTCATTTTCTCGATTGCTTTCTTTTGGCGCGGCTTTTCTCTATATGAGAAATAAATCGCCAACAAAATAGCCGTGGGGATATTATAAAGAAGAAAGACACTCACAATGGTAAAGACCAGTGAAGGCGTGCTTTGATCTCCCTGTGTAATAATTTCCGGTGTAATTTCCTGTATAACAGTTCCATCCCCATTTATGACTTCCCCGCTACCAGTTGTTGTTATCGATGTAAACGATGCAATATTAAAAACAGCGATAATGGCAATTAACAAACCAATCATAGGCAATACCAAGCCTGGCCATTTGCTTTCTTTCTTTGAGAGAAAGATTTGTAGTAGGACGATTCCTGTAATCAAAGCGATAAGAATCAAAAGACCGACAAAAATAGTCACCATTTAATTCCCCTCCTTATGTTTTTTGTATTCGGTAATCAGAATCTTTGCGGTGTCAAAATCAATTTTGTCACTGACCACAAATCTCTTAATGAGCGCAACATAGGGTTCATTCGTGATATCTTCACTAATTTGAATTTTCTGTATCAGTTTATCAAGCCGCAATCGGACAGTTGGATAAGTAACACCGTATTGACTTGCGACTTCTTTCAATGAACCAGAAGCTTGCAAAAACTTTTTGATAAACACAATATCTTCATCTTCAAGGTTCATCATCCAACCCGGTATAATGTCAATCGTCATTCATATCACCCTCCTTTAATAAAGTTAATTATATAATTTAACTTTATTAAAGTCAATGTTGAAGTAGAATTTGATTTTTATTCGGGTTTTTATTTTTCTAGAAATTTGCTGTAATTAAATAAGTGGAAACATTATTATGTTGGCGTGATTAACTCTTCAGAGTACACAATTCATTTCAACTTTGTGGGAAGTTTTAGGGTAAGAGAAAAGCCGTACGATTTGAACATCCTACGGCAAATCTTAAAAACAGAAAACATTTTATTGACACTGAGTATTTGAACCCGGGGATTTTTATTTTAAATTAGATCTGGAATCCCATCTGAACCAGCATTTCCTTGTCCTGATCGATGCTATTGCCGGAGGTGGTTAGCAGATCACCCGTTATTGTGGCATTTGCGCCAGCGAAAAATGCCTTTCGCCCGGAGTCCTCCATCAGGCTTCTTCCAGCAGCCAGACGAATTCTTGCTGTTGGATTGATAAAGCGGAACATTGCTATGGCCCTCAATATTTCATCTTCTGTGAGCTGCCTCAGATTTTCGTAGTCGGTTCCCTTGATGGGCATCAGGGCATTGATGGGAATGGATTCGATCCCTAACTCGGCCAGACTGACAGCCATATCAAGCCGGTCTTCGAACGTTTCTCCCATACCGATAATCCCGCCGGAACAGACCTTCAGCCCTGCACTTTGCGCAAGCCGGATTGCATGGATCTTGTCTTCGTAGGTATGGGTGGTGCAGATGTTTGGAAAATTCCTCTTTGAAGTCTCTATATTTTCATGATACATGGAAACACCGCTCTGTTTCAAAGCTGCGAATGCATCTCCGGAAAGCAGCCCATGGGAAGCGCACAAGCTAATGTTGCATTCTTCCTTCATTCTATTATAGGCATCGCAAACCGTCTCCAGCTCTTTATGGGTTAACTCTCGTCCAGCAGTTACGATGGAATAGCGGTGTACCCCTTTGCCTTCATGCTTTTTACAATCGGCCAGAATCGTATCGGTATCCAGTAAACTGTATTCTGGTATGTCGGTATAATTGTGGGAGCTTTGGGCGCAGAATTTGCAATCCTCACTGCAACCGCCGCTTTTTCCGTTGATGATGGAACATAAATCCACGGTATCCCCGCATAAGGCTTTTCGGATCTTATTGGCGCCATCACAGAGTTCCTTTAAATCAGCGGCCGCGAAAAAAGCCAGATCATCCTGGCGCGTAAGCCTTCTGCCCTCTATAATCTCTTTGGAAAGTTTTTTGATATCCATGTGGTTTCTTCCTCCTGATGTTTCCTGATCTCCATGTGACATCTTCCATGAATCAGGCAAGATAGCCGGCTTTTTTGATCCGCTTTCTGATGGTCGTGCCAAAGACGGCGGCAATGATAATCTTTATGATATCTCCGGGAATATATGGAATGACGCCTGCAAATAATGCTGCTTTCAGGTCCAGATTCGCCTGCCATGCGAGCCAGCCTGTGCCCAGGATGTAGGTAACGTATGTTCCCAGGGCCATTCCCACCATATACATATAGATTCTATCCGGGAATTTCTCTACGAAAAAGCCTGCGATAAGCGCCATGAAGATAAAGCCGATGAGATATCCGCCGGTAGGTCCCAGCAGCTTGGCGGGCCCTGCTGTAAAATTTGAAAAAACCGGCATGCCTGCAAAGCCGATTAAAAGGTAAACTAAGTAACTGATCGTTCCGTTTTTCCAGCCAAGGATAACGACGGCAAAGTAGATGGCAAGGTTGGTAAGAGAAATCGGAACCGGTGAAATCGGTATTGGGAGAGAAAGAGGCCCCAGAATGCAGATGACCGCAGTCATAAGACTGATCAAGGTAAGGGTGGAGATGTTTTTGCTTTTCATGATGCAATCCTTTCCGTAGGTAAAAAATCATAATAAATAATATAAGAACAATATGAGCATAACGTCGGCGGCGCGGATTGTCAACCTAAAATTTAAAACAGGTTTACGATAATGGCTGCTGTAATATTCGATACAAATCGGAATTTACTTGGGGAATACCCCTAGCATATAAAAATAGGGCTCGCGTACAGCGATGATTAGAAAAATCGCTTATGCGTAGCCCTTTTTAATGATTTGGATTTTGTTATGATGGGATGAACACTCTGCATCCATCGCCCTGCGATACTTACCGTTCCATCACAGTGGGTGATATACTATAATGATGCTTCAAACTGGACAGTACCACGTTGGTCTGTGTTCTCTTAATGCCTGGTATGGCTTTAATCCGGTTCATGAGTGCTTCCAGGGTGGCTGTATTCTTGGTGGTAATTCTAAGGATGTAATCATATTCGCCGGTCACGTAGTGGCATTCCAGTATTTCATTTTCCTTTCCGACCATCTCGAAAAACTCTGCTGTATCTCTGGGATTTTCCAAACTGAGGTTCATGAGAACGGTCAATTCCTGCCCCAAAGCTTTGGAGTCCAGGATTACAGTGTACCGTTCAATGATCCCTGAAGCCTCCAGCTTTTTTAATCGTTCGCTAACGGCTGATAAGGACAGGTTCACTTGTTTGCTAAGATCAGATATGGAAACGCGGGAATTTTCCTGTAAAACTTCTAAAATTTTAGAATCAATCGTGTCCAAATTAATCACCACCTTTTTTTCTTCTTATATTTTAGCAATTTTCTGGAAAAATATCAATAGCTAATATGTTTTTGCACAGAACAGCATTCAATGGTATAATAATCGCGGATAGAACTAAACAGCGATTATTATACGGGTCCAATGCCCTGCGAGTATTTCGGCCTCCTCGAACATCAATGCCGAAAACGCAGATGGCCTTACCATAAAAAGCTGTGCTTTTTATGGTGCGATCATGCACCATTGTAACAAATCAGCAGTTTTTGACCGGCTAAGGGACAGCTATGGGATGAAAAAGCTGACTTTTTATTGTACAATATTAGCGACGAATTTTCGAAGGAGGAAAAACAGATGGCCGAAATTGAAAAACCAGGTACGAACGGCGAACAGACGGCGTCAAATTTTATTCATAATATCATAGAAAAGGATCTTGAAAATCAAACCTACGGAAACAGAGTATACACCAGATTTCCTCCGGAACCCAACGGTTACCTTCACATCGGGCACGCAAAATCAATCTGTCTCAATTTTAGTACAGCACAGAAGTATAATGGAAAGTGCAATCTGAGATTTGATGATACCAATCCTGTAAAAGAAGATACGGAGTATGTGGAATCCATTGAGGCTGATGTAAAATGGCTGGGCTTTCAGTGGGATAAACTGCTGTTTGCATCAGATTATTTTGATAAAATGTACGAGTGTGCCGTTGCACTGATCCAAAAAGGCAAGGCATACGTCTGCGATCTTACCGCAGAAGAGATGAAGCAGCACAGAGGAACCTTGACGGAACCGGGGAAAGAAAGCCCATATCGCAACAGGTCCGCTCAGGAAAACTTGGAGCTCTTTGAGAGCATGAAAAAAGGACAGTTTAAAGACGGAGAAAAGGTTCTCCGTGCGAAAATCGACATGTCCTCCCCCAATATCAACATGAGAGATCCGGTCATTTACCGTATTGCCCATGCGGAGCATCACAACACCGGAGATAAATGGTGCATCTACCCCATGTACGACTATGCCCATCCCATCGAGGATGCCATAGAAGGGATTACCCATTCTATCTGTACCCTGGAGTTCGAAGACCATAGACCTTTGTACGACTGGGTTCTCAAGGAACTGGAATGGGAACAGCCCCCTCAGCAGATCGAGTTTGCAAGGCTCAACCTGACCAACATGGTGATGAGCAAGAGATATTTAAAGGCTCTTGTGGATGATGGCAATGTGGATGGCTGGGATGATCCCAGAATGCCCACCATTGCAGGTCTCCGAAGAAGAGGCTTTACGCCCGAAGCAATCCGGGATTTTTGCGAAAGAATCGGGGTCTCCAAAGCAAACAGTATGGTGGATATTGCACTTTTGGAGCACTGCATCCGGGAAGATCTGAAAGACAAGGTCGAGAGCCGCATGGTGGTTATGAACCCACTGAAGGTGGTCATCACCAACTATCACGAAGATGTTACGGAAGAAGTTGATATTGAAAACAGCAAGGAAGACGAGGCAAAAGGGATCAGAAAAGTGCCATTCTCCAGAGAACTTTATGTTGAGCGGGATGATTTTATGGAAATCCCCGAGAAGAAGTATTTTCGTCTCTTCCCTGGAAATGAAGTAAGATTTAAGGGTGCTTATTTTATTACTTGCCAGGAAGTGGTCAAGGATGATGACGGCAATGTGACTGAACTCCGATGTACGTATGATCCGGAAACAAGAAGCGGCAGCGGCTTTGACGGAAGAAAAGTCAAGGGAACCATTCACTGGGTAGATGCGAAAACCGCGGTAAAAATAAAGATCAGATCCTATGGATATCTGATGATTGAGGATGAAACGGGTGAAAATATCTTGAATCCTGATTCTTTAAAGGAGTTTGAAGCTTACGGAGAGCCTGCTCTGCTTCATACTGCGGCGGGAACGAGATATCAATTTTTCCGTCATGGATATTATATCGCCGATGAAGCACTTACCAATGATAAAGAAAAGGTCTTTAATCAGATCGTCGATCTGAAGAGTTCTTGGAAAAAATAAATACAGAACGGAATATTTGAAACATTAAAAGTGCCGCTCAAGTAGTAGGTTTCGTGGTTTTCCCGGACAATGGACGGCAAACCGCGATGACACTGACTTGCGGCACTTTAGTTGATCGTAGCAATGGCACGGCAAGCGTAAGTGGCACAATCGATACGGCCACGCCAAGTGCTATACAGGAGGAACTATGGATTATTATAAGGAATCGCTAAAACTTCATGAAGAGCATCAGGG
>JAQSXD010000231.1 GCA_029266295.1 Bacillota bacterium
CTACGGCCAGCTGGATGTAGAACTGCGGTTCAAGCTGGAGGATGAGCTTTTGAAGCTCTGGAAGAAGACGGGGACGACGGTTATTTTCATTACCCATAATATCGAAGAAGCCGTTTATCTCAGTGAGAATATTCTGGTTCTTACCAATAAGCCCACAACCATAAAACGCAATCTTGAAAATCATCTGCCGAGGCCCAGAAACGTTGTGGACCCTGAATTTGTCAAGGTCCGAAACGAGGTAACGGAACTGATCAAATGGTGGTAATCAAAAATACAAAGGGTGAATCATTATGAAGACAATTTTTATATTGGCCGACAGCCTGAATCGCCGTTTCCTCAACTGCTACGGTGCTGAGGAAAAAGCAATTACGCCGAACATCGATCGTTTGGCGGAAAAAAGCATGATCTTTGATAATCACTGGTGCGGCTCTGCGCCCTGTATGCCGGCCCGCCGTGATATCCTGACCGGGAGGCTGAATTTTCTGGATCGCCCATGGGGCGGGATCGAGCCTTTCGATCACACCTTGCCCATGCTGCTGAAAGAAAACAATGTTTATACCCATATGGAAACAGACCATTTCCACTATGCGGAGCGGGGCGGCGAGAACTACTGGGGCCACTTTACCTCATGGAATCTCCACCGGGGCACCGAGCATGACACCATCTTCTGGGGTCCGGACCGTGGAGGAATCCCAAAGCAGGAAAAGCCTTCCGATTTTACCGGAATTTATTCTCCATCCTATGAGACAACCAAAGGGATTTTGGGAGAAAACAAAGAGAACTATTCCACCCCCAGAACCTTTAACGCGGCGGCTAAGTGGATTGATGCAAATCATGAGGCAGACAATTTCATGCTGTGGGTAGAAGGCTTCGATCCCCATGAGCCCTTCGATGTACCCAAGGAATACCTGGAGCTTTACGAGGGAGAAAATCCGGGCCCCGGAGATCCTTACTGGCCGGATTATACCACTGCGGATCACTATACACCGGAGCAGATTCAATATTTCCGCAAGCGATACAAGGCACTGGTAACCATGACAGACGAGTATCTGGGGAAAATCCTTGATGCTATTGATAAGCATGATCTTTGGAAGGACACCATGGTGATTCTCACAACAGACCATGGATATCTTCTGGGCGAGCACGGGTTCATGGCAAAGAATTATATGCCCGACTACAATGAAATCCATCACATTCCGATGCTGATCGCGGCACCTGGGGTCTCAGCGGGACGCTGCGGCGCACTGACGGAAAACATTGATATGTTTCCAACCATGCTGGAAACCTACGGCGTGCCCCTTTCGAACTGCCGCAATAAGATCCACGGAAAGAGTCTGTATCCGCTTCTGAAGCGGGAGCAGGACAAAGTTAGAAATCAAATTATCTTCGGCATTTTTGGAAAAACCGTCAACATGTTTGACGGGCGGTATCTGTATATGCGAAGCAAAGCGCAGCCGGAAAATGAGCCGCTGAATATCTACGGATCGATGATGGCGGTATTGAACAACTACATAGGCCTTGACACCATGCAAAAGGAAGACATCGACAGGATCGAAACTGGACGATATCTTTCCTGGACCAACTATCCGGTATACAAGGTTCCGGCGCAATACTGCCACTGGACGGGCAACTCCCTGGCGTTTCACTCCATCAACAACTTCGTACCGGGAAATCTGCTCTTTGATCTTTCGCAGGATTACCAACAGGAAAATCCCATTAAAGATGAAGGCCTGGAGGCAGAATGCATTGAGAAGCTTCGCAGGTGCATGGTGGAGCACGACAGCCCGGAGGATCAGTTTGTCAGGCTTGGACTTGAAGTTCCAGAGCTGATCACAAGGTTATAGCGGCGTAATTCCTGACCGATTCATGAGAATCGGCCGTTCGAGGAGATGATCATATTTGAAAACTATTTTTATCCTGGCAGACAGTCTGAACCGGCGTTTTCTCAGTTGCTACGATTGTTGCGATAGGGCGGAAACGGCGGTAACACCCAATATAGACCGCCTGGCAAAGCGAAGCATGGTATTTGATAACCATTGGTGCGGCTCGGCGCCTTGTATGCCGGCCCGCCGGGATATCATGACCGGCAGGCTAAATTTTTTGGAACGGCCCTGGGGAGGCATCGAACCCTACGACCATACGCTGCCAATGCTGCTTGCGGAAAACAATGTATATACCCACATGGAGACCGACCATTTTCACTATGCGGAACGGGGCGGAGAGAATTATTGGGGGCATTTCACATCCTGGAATCTCCACAGGGGAACCGAGCATGATACAATCTTTTGGGGTCCTGATAGAGGAGGAATTCCAAAATCAGAAAAACCCGTTGATTTCAGCGGCTTGTATTCCCACTCCTATGAAACGTCAAAGGCACTTTACGCCGGAGACAAGGAGCAGTATTCCACCCCAAGAACCTTCAATGCCGCCGCGAAATGGCTGGAAGCAAATCACGACAGTGACAATTTCATGCTCTGGGTGGAGGGCTTTGATCCTCATGAGCCCTTTGATGTGCCGGAAGAATATCTCAAGCTTTATGAGGGAGAAAACCCCGGCCCGGGGGATCCCTATTGGCCGGATTACATTCCTGCGGACAACTATACGCCGGAGCAGATTCAATATTTTCGAAAGCGTTACAAGGCCCTTGTAACCATGACTGACGAATACCTGGGAAAAATCCTTGATGTTCTTGATCAGCATGATCTTTGGAAAGACACCGTGGTGATACTGACCACGGACCACGGATATATGCTTGGGGAACACGGCTTTATGGCGAAATGCTATATGCCTGACTATAACGAAGTTTTCCACATTCCATTGCTTACTGCGGCTCCCGGTGTCAAACCGGGGCGCTGCAGCGCTTTAACAGAGAACATCGACATCTTTCCCACCATGCTGGAAACCTTCGGCGTGCCGCTTTCGCACTGCCGCAACAAAATACATGGAAAAAGCCTCTGGCCTCTGTTGAACAGGAATACTGAAAAGCTAAGAGATGAAATCATTTTTGGTGTGTTCGGAAAGACCGTAAACGTATATGACGGACGATACCTCTATATGAGATGCAAATCGGCTGAGGAAAATGAACCTTTGCATATCTACGGTGCCATGATGTCTGTTTTGAACGCTTACATCGGTTACGATACCATGAGTGAGGAAGATATCGAAACCATGGAGATGGATCGGTATCTAACATGGACCAATTACCCGGTTTATAAAGTAGCGGCTGCTCACTGCCGTTGGAACAACAACGCGCTGGCATTCCATCGAATTAACAATTACATTCCCGGAAATCTGATATTTGACCTTGCCGAGGATTATGGTCAGCAGAATCCTATCAACGATACGGAGCTGGAGGCGCGCTGCATGGAAAAACTTCGGAGAGCAATGGCGGAGCATGATAGTCCCAAGGAACAGTATGTCAGGCTCGGCTTGTAGAATGAGATGCAGAAGTAACAAAAGGGGCACGTTCCTGAAATAGTTCTTTCGAGAACGTACATTGGTATTATGAAATCAAGGAGATGATATTTTGAAATCGATCTTTATCCTTTGTGATACAACAAACCGCAGAGCGCTGGAATTATACGGCTCTGCCAATCCCGCCATTACGCCCAACCTGAACCGGCTGGCGGAGCGGGGAATGATCTTTGACAACCACTGGTGCGGCTCGGCTCCCTGCATGCCGGCACGCCGGGACATTATGACAGGACGGCTCGGTTTCCTTGAACGCCCATGGGGAGGGATTGAGCCTTTTGACTACCCCCTTGGTCGAATTCTGGGTCATGGAAATGTACACTCTCAGATGTTTACCGACCACTCCCTCTATCTAATGCCCGGGGGAGAAAATTATATCAATAGTTTTACCTGCTGGGATGTGATCAGAGGACAGGAGTTTGATCCCTGGAGCATCAATCCCGACAAGGGCGGCATCCGGTCGGACTGCAAGCCGGATGGCTATAAGGGTACCTATGCAGAGTCTTATCGGGCAAACCGGGCAAAGGTGCAGGGAGAACAGGATTATCCCAGCGTACAGACACTGACAAAGGCTGCGGACTGGCTTGAAGAGAATGCCGGTGCAGATAATTTCCTTCTCTGGATTGAAACCTTCGATCCCCATGAACCCTTTGATGTACCGAAGGAATATGTTGATCTTTATGAGGAAGAGCAAACCGCAAGCGACGTCTTCTGGCCCACCTATGAGCCGAACATCTTTACGGAAGAAGAGACAAAGGACTTGAACCTCCGGTATAAGGCACTGCTGACCATGACGGACCGGTATATTGGGAAACTGCTGGATGTAATGGATCAAAATAATCTTTGGGAAGACACCATGGTGATCTTTACCACGGATCACGGATACTTGCTGGGAGAACACGGCTATATGGCAAAGAACTATATGCCTCCTTATAATGAAGTTTTTCACATTCCTCTGGTCATTGCGGCCCCAGGAGTACAGGCCGGCCGCTGCAATGCTCTGACCCAGAACATTGATATTCTGCCCACCCTGATGGAGTTTTACGATGTACCGGATTCAGTGCTTCATTATCCGCTTCATGGGAAATCCCTGCTGCCGCTGCTGCGGCGAGAGCAGGAAGTGCTGCGGGACGGCATTATCTATGGATATTACGGAAAAAGCGTAGGCTATACCGATGGCATTTACACTTACATAAGAGCGGCGGCAAGCGAAGAGAACCGGCCCCTTTATCTTTATGCCGGAATGCCGACCATATTGAGGCAGTCTCTCGGTGCTGACAGCATTGATCCCAAAGATTACGATAAAATCGAGATGGGAAAATTCCTTCCTTATACAGATTACCCTGTTTACCGCTTCCCGGCAGATGTGATTCATTACAACAATCCGTCCCAGGAGTTCAGCAAACGGTCGGATCATAACGGTGAAAACCTTCTGTTCAGCCTCCGCGAGGACTATGATCAGCAGAAACCGATTCGTAATGCGGAACTGGAGGGTGGCTATGCGGCAAAGCTGGCGGATTGCATGAAACGGCACGACAGCCCTTCGGAACAGTTCCAACGTCTTGGGCTCCCAACATCAAACTGAATGGAACATACTTAAGGGGCTTGGCTTTGACTTGAATTCACCAAACTAAATGAGAAAATACAAAGGGGGAGCCATAACACCTCTAAATCAGTAACCAGTTTTTTTTCCTCTTTATGAAGAGCGTCCCCGGCTTCCTACGGGGACGCTCTTAGCAGTGGCCGGCATGGATGATTCCTTGCTGATGAAAGCCCGACATGAGCTGAGCAGCAGGGGATCAATCATCATTGATGAAGTCTGACATGAGCTGGGCAGCGACAGGGAATCAATCATCACTTGTATCTTGGAGGTCTTTATGTTATTAAAAACGATAGCATCTTTTTTCAAAATTGGATGCATTAGCTTTGGCGGAGGAACCGCAGTGACTCCTGTCGTAGAAGATGAGATTGTAGATCGTAACCGTTATTTGAAAAAGGAGCTATTTGTTGAGCATACCATCATATCAAATATAACGCCGGGAGCGCTTCCGGTGAAGTTGGGAGCTTTGGCTGGCTTTGAGATGAGCGGAATTGCCGGAATGGCGGCAGGTGCAATCACAGTTGCTTTGCCTGGCGTTGCTGCAACCATACTCTTTCTTGCGATGTTATCAAGTTTGGGGCGGGAAGCGGTTCACCAAATTGAGCTCGCATCGGTAGGCATTTCTATTTTTATTATTAACCTTCTACTGGAATATATCGCGAAGGTGCAAAAGGATTCTTCCAGCAGCGGGTTCGGACGTCCAGGGCTCTTGCTTATGATTTTGGCCGCTTTCACTGCATCAGGAGAAGAGCTGATCCGGCTTGTGCAGTTGTTTTCGGGAATTGATTTTTGGAAACCGGAATGGTCTGTTCCTGGATTATCTACAATTAATGTATTAATCCTGTGCTTCTTTATTATTTTTTTCACAGGCGGATACAAAAAAAAATGGCGCATTGTTTTGTCTGCAGTGATAACCTCTCTGTATTTTATCTTGTTCAGAGAAGGAAGCGCATTCCATGCCGGGGGCTGCGGGATATACTTGCGTGTTGCCATGGTTGCCCTTGCAGGGGTCTTTGTGGTATATGACAGCAGGAAGGAGGCGGGACAGACAATTGTTTCACCGGATCTCAAACTGCTGATCAAGAAAATCGCAGTATTTATAATTATAA
>JAQSXD010000232.1 GCA_029266295.1 Bacillota bacterium
CTCTAACGGTCTACATCCTCTTTTGCATTCTTGCCGTATAGATATCCACCGACGATGGCCACCATACAAATAACGACAAAAATTAAGAATTGTGGATTTGCCAGCCCTCCAATCAGGACAAACATTGATCCCAAAGTGGCGCAGATTGGGAAGACAACTCCATACCAAACGCCCTTAATCCGTCCTTCTCTCCAGAGTCTGAACACCTGATAATATAGAACGATATAGAGCAAGTAGCTAACGGAAATGGCGATTTCCGCAATATCACCGTTGACCAGCAGGCTGTACTTGTTCTGCAGGTAATGGATGATCCACCATACACCGGATACTGCCATTGCAAAAATAGCAGAATTTACAGGCATGTTCAGCTTATGGTTAATTTTAGCCACAGCCTTAGAACCGGGAATCGCATTTCTCAGTGCAAGGGAATAAGGAAGTCTGATATAACCTAAAATAAGTCCGTTTGCAGTTCCCATAACCGAGATGGTTACAAAGACATAGATGATTCCAGCAAAGGCAGGCCCTAAAAGATTAGTAGCGGCGACTGCGACTGCAGTGTCACCAAGCTCCATGACCTGTTCCACACCCAGGTAACCTGTGATCCCAAGAAAATACATCAGATACGCAGCTAAAATAAACAGCGGCGCAGCTACGAGAGCTCTTGGTACATTTCTTTTTGAATTTCTTACTTCATGCGCAACAGCAGTAGAAACAATCCACCCATCAAAAGAAAACGCGATTGGGCCGATCGCTGCTGTCCAAGCCAGGGTCTTTGTTGCCTCGATCGCTTCAGGTGACGGATTTTGGATTGCCGCGATGGGATCCCCAAAGATCAGCCCGCCAATCGCGATGGCAAAAAGCGGAATCAGTTTGATAACAACAGTGGCTTCCTGAAAGATCCCGCCGATTTTAGCAGAAAAGATATTATATAGGAAGCAGATGAAGAACCAGACCAATCCAACTCCAACCATTCCAACGAAGGTTAGATCCCATCCCATCGTAAGTCCAGTATAAATACCTACTACCCAGCAAAGCAAAACAGTCAGCGTCGGATAGTAAACAAATACCTGGAACCAACCAAAGAGACTTGCCCACCGCTTCCCGATGAACTCATTGGCATAGGTGATGACTCCGCCTGGCTTGTCCGATAATGCGGCAAGCTGACTGAAGGTCAGACAGCCGAATACGATGGTAAATGCTGCGATGCAGAAAACGACCACAGCCAGTCCCACATTGCCGCCGGTATACCCCAGCATGTCATCCGACTTGAAAAAAATTCCAGAACCGATAACGATTCCTACGATCATAGCAATAGTGGTGAATAGTCCATATTCACGTTTTTGCTGTTCCATTGAACACACTCCTTTAAGTTTGTATTAGATTAAATAAATTTCTGATTTCGGGATCGATTAAAATAGATCTGAAGATAAGTACCGTTCTCCGGAATCGGGAAGAAGTATGACGATCTTTTTCCCCTCATTTTCCGGACGTCTTGCTAAAAGTGTACCGGCATAGAGTGCCGCACCCGAGGAAATGCCAACCAACAGCCCTTCTGTTTGAGCCAGCAGCCGGACTGTTTCAAACGCATCCTCAGCTTTCACTTTCATGATTTCGTCCAGAACACTTACGTTGAGTACGGTAGGAACAAAGCCTGCGCCGATTCCTTGAAGCTTATGGGGGCCTGCCTCGCCGCCTGATAAAACAGGGGAGTCAAAGGGCTCTACCGCCACAATTTTAATAAATCTGCTCTTTTCCTTTAAACGTTCTCCTACTCCAGTTACCGTGCCGCCGGTTCCCACTCCAGCCACAAAGAGATCCACCTGACCATCGGTATCCTTCCAGATCTCTTCCGCAGTGGTTTCTCTGTGCACTTTGGGATTTGCAGGATTGGTAAATTGTCCGGGTTTGAATGCGTGCAGTGTTTCAGATGCCAGTCGTTCCGCTTCCGCAATTGCGCCTTTCATTCCTTTTGCAGCAGGCGTCAGCACCAGTTCAGCGCCAAGTGCCGAAAGCAGTCTCCGTCTCTCTATGCTCATGCTCTCAGGCATGGTCAAAATGATGCGGTACCCTCTGGCAGTGGCAACAAAAGCCAGCCCTATTCCGGTGTTTCCGCTTGTGGGTTCAATGATTACGCTTCCGGGCTTGAGCAAGCCTTTCTCCTCAGCATCCCGGATCATAGCAAGCGCAGGTCTGTCCTTCACACTTCCCAAAGGATTGAAGTACTCCAGCTTGGCAATGAGCGAAGCCTTATCAGCACCAGCTGCCTTACTGTACTGTTTCAGATACTGCAATGGCGTATTCCCGATCAGTTCTGTCAGGTTTTCCGCAATTTTCACAATGAATCCCCCCAAACTCTTTTTCTGATTTCGCTTGAAATTAAGATATGCATTCCGGCTTCTTTTTATCCGGTAATTGGGAAATTATAATGGCACAGAACATGAGCACACAGCCCATAAGCTCTCTTTGTGTCATAATTTCCCTCAGGATGAGAAAGCCAAATACCGCTCCAAAGACCGCTTCCATACTAAGGAGCAACGATGCTACTGTGGGATTGGTATGCCTCTGCCCTACGATCTGCAGCGTAAACCCCACTCCTCCGGACAAGACGCCGGCATAGAGAATCGGGATCGCTGCCTGCATTAAGCCCTTCATTGATATTTCTTCAAAGATCACCGCCGCAATCAGACTGAAAACCGCGCAGACTGCAAATTGAAGAAAAGAAAGCTTAATGGCATCCGATATCCTCGGAAGAAAGGAATCGATGACCAAAAGATGAAGTGCCCAGAAACCTGCACCTACGAGAACAATCAGATCCCCGGGAGCTATGGTGAAGGATTCCGTTATACACAACAAGTATAAGCCTGTCGCACCAAATGCCACACCGATCCAGCATTTCAAACCGGGTCTATGTTTGATCACCAGGCTGAAGATTGGTACAAGCAAGATATACAGGGCTGTGATAAAGCCTGCTTTTCCTGCAGTAGTAAACACCAGACCAAACTGCTGCAGCGTAGAGCCGCAGAATAAGATACTACCGCAGATCATTCCTGCCCTTATCATGAATTTCTTCTGCTCTGCAATTTCGGCCTTAGACGTTTCCTTCTCCTGTGCTTGCTCTATTTGCCGGTTTTTCCCGTTTCGGCTTCTCATGATGACCATGACCGGTATTAGCACCAGTGCGGATAAGGCAAATCTTGCCCCATTGAAAGTGAAAGGATCGACAAAGTCCATCCCCACTCTTTGTGCCACAAAAGCCGACCCCCAGATAATCGAGGTGAATAGCAGCAGCAAATTACCAATCAGTTTTTCTCTATTCAATTCATTCACTCTCCTGTAATTACCATCCCACACAAGTATAGAGGATAACCTGTCTAAAATCAAGAATCTCCTTTCAGCTCCGATCACCGTATTAATAACCAGAATGAAATCACTCTATTCCGATCCTAAATGAACTCTAAAAGGAGAGGCGAACCTCTCCTTTTTCTGGATTTTTTTATTTATTTAAGCAAGATTACCCGATCCCTATTCCAATAGATATTTTTTTACCCCCACTAGGAGCAGTCCCTTGCAGCATTGCTTAACCGGCTTTAGTTCTTTTCCTTTCATTCGTCTTTCCACTTCATCCAGATCAAAGCCTTCTCGAAAAATCACCGAGCTATTGCACTGAATTGCCTGAAAAGGGCAGCCGTAAACACAGCGCAGGCAAACCATGCATTGGTTCTTAAAAACCGGTCTAGCCGGTTCCCCCATCATCTGAATATTACTCGTCGGGCAATGGGCTTCACACCATCCACAGCTTTTGCATGCGTCGGTAATCAGAAGGCTTTGAGCAAACAAATGCCCCTTCCTGCGTTCCAGTTTGCTGAGATACTCGCACACAGGGCCCTTTTTGTATTTTGTCCTTCGCTCTATTCCAGCGAGCAAATCGTTTACGATCAAGCAAACTTTTTCCGGGATTGCGCGAATCATCCACATTGCAAGATCATCATTTATCTTAACGGCTAAATTTGCAGGCATACACATCATGCATTCATAAACAGCCTGAATCCCTTTTTGCTCCAAAGCATTGCGGCAACCGTTCCTGCATCCTGTATTTGGCCATACTTCTCCTCCTCCTGACACAGAAATTACCGCAGCCTGCTTTCCTGACAAGTCACCCTCCAGCGATTCAATCCATCGATAGATCAAACCGGGTGCATCGAACGCATATACGGGGAAGATCAGGATATAAAATCCTGCAGAATCAACCTTCTCCGTGAATTCATTTTTGGAATTTTCTCCGCCAAGTTCAATTAAGCCGACTCTAATTTCCCTTTTCATCAGTTCTTCATAGAATGCGTCGGCAACCCGCTTCGTCCCGCCGGTTCCCGAAAAGAATACAATCTGAACCTCTTCCAAATGAAACCTCATAATCTCATCCCCCTGCCTTTTCACAAAATATATCAATTGAATAATTTATCAATAAACTGGATTGCCGCCACTCTGTTATCCTCCTTGCCAGCAGGCAGGAAGCCTGTAATTCTGAAGTAGCTCAAGCCATAAATCAAGGCCAGCAAGGTATAGGCTGCCATTTCCTCATCGAGCTCCTTAACATGATAAATAATCTTTCCGTATCGGATCAGTTCCACTATTCCAGCCACATCATTGAAATAAACTTCCTTCATCGTCTCCTTCAATTCGTCGTCCAGCGCTGCTTTTGCAACGTACTGGCCGAATAACTTTGCGATCTTATTTTGAGGAAGGCAAATCTTTTCGTGACCATCAAGCTCAGACACATTTAATGGCTCATCGCGCTCGTCATTGATAGGCGGAAGCGAAACATCCACAACCTTCTTTAGCATTTCTTCCGGCGTCATGTCCTGGGTAATCACGCTGCTGATCTTCCGCTGATATGATTTTAAAAATGCCTTCATACAGTCGAGTATCAATTGACGTTTGGATTTAAAATAATATGCTACGACACCTTTCGAGAAGCCGGCTTTCTCTGCTACCAGATCCAACGTTGTTTTGTCGATTCCATAGATACAGAAGCATTCCAAGGCTGCATTAATCGCCTCCGCTCTTCGCAAAGGTTCCATTCCCAGTTTTGGCATAGTCTATACTCCTTTTTTATTTTGACCAGTCAGTATAATTAAATTATATGAAATAAGCCACATTGTCAAGTGAATTCTTTCAAAAATAAGCACCTTGACTAAAATCCCTATAACTGTAATTTACTGGTCGCGTTGTTGAAAACTAAGGCTTTTCTGTCGAAATTAAGATTTCTATTTTCCCTGTATCTGATGGTATAATAATAACATAGTACATATCAGTGAACCTCGTGTTGCGAGTTTCACGCAGGACTTAGGCGGTGTATTAGAAGTGTTTGAGAAGCATAGCAGCCCAATTATCTGCAGTAGCGAACATGATGCCGCCGACTAAAATACGCGGATAACTTAATGAAGAAGTGTCCTGTTTGCCGTCAGGATTCCTTCCCTTAAGTCTTCTCCTATAAACAAACAGCCAGATCACGAAGCACCTCTTCGTGATTTTGGTTTTTTTGCAGGCAGGCCAGAATGAAGTATGGATTGCTGCGGTATCCTTCATTCCTGGGATTGTATGTATTGCTGCAGCATCGATCTTGAATGGATGCCAAGCTTTTCAAAGATGCGTTTCATCATGGTCTTGACTGTGTTTTGTGTAATAAAGAGCCGCTGTCCGATCTCGATATTTGAAAATCCCTGGGTCACAAGGCGCGCAATTTCTGTTTCGCGCTCAGTTAATTGGGGCCTCTTTTCTGTGAAATACTCCTTCGAAATTTGCTCAATTGCCCCAAGATAGGGCAGATAGAGCCTCGAGATTGCACTTACCTCATTCTGGTATTCCCCCTTGCGGGAAAGTTCCTCTAATAAACGCTCTATCAGATCACAGTTCTCTACAAAGGGCATCAGTATTCCGTCCGGCATTGCAAGCGCCAGTGCTTCACTGATCTCCTCCAGTGCCTTATCCCTCCGATGTAGCTTCTCATTTGCCGCCGCTGCATAAATATGAGCATAGATTTGACTCAGCAAATTTGGAAAAACAGATGCAATCTCAAGAAAATGATCCATACTGCCCAGCAGTTTTGGGTATTCCCTACTCATCAGCATTGCCCTGCCATAAACGATATGAAACATCGCCATCGCCGG
>JAQSXD010000233.1 GCA_029266295.1 Bacillota bacterium
GGAGGGGCCAGGATTCAGGAGGGTGTGAATTCCCTGGATGGTTTTGCAAAGATTTTTTACCAGAACACCATATCTTCCGGAGTCATCCCGCAGATCTCTGTCATCATGGGACCCTGTGCCGGAGGTGCTGTCTATTCGCCTGCGATTACAGACTTTATTTTCATGGTGGATCGGACCAGCCAGATGTTCATCACCGGACCCCTCGTAATTAAGGCGGTTACGGGAGAAGATATCTCCTCTGAAGCGCTGGGAGGTGCAAAGACGCATAATACCGTCAGCGGCGTCGCGCAGTTCATCGGAAAAAATGACAAAGAAACGTTGCTGGATGTTCGTGAATTGCTAAGCTATCTTCCCTCCAGCAACAGAGAACCGGCACCGTGTCTTGAAATCACAGATGCACCTGACAGACTGGTTGAACGGTTCAACGGGTTTATCCCGGATGATCCCAAAAAACCCTACGACATTTATGAAATTATAAGAGGGCTGGCGGATCATGGTCAGTACTATGATGTAATGCCGCTCTTTGCGAAGAATATGGCCACCTGTTTCATCCGGATCAACGGAAAGACGGTAGGCGTTATTGCCAATCAGCCGCTCTTTATGGCAGGTTGTCTTGACATTAATTCTTCTGATAAAGCGGCTCGATTTATTCGGTTCTGCGATGCATTTCGGATCCCGCTGCTGACCCTTGTGGATGTTCCGGGTTTTTTGCCCGGAGTGGAGCAGGAAACGGGAGGAATCATCCGCCACGGAGCGAAAATGCTCTTTGCTTATTGCGAAGCAACGGTGCCCAAAGTAACCATGGTTCTCCGAAAAGCTTATGGCGGTGCTTACATTGCCATGTGCAGCCGTGGACTTGGCAGTGATATCAATTTCGCATGGCCTACGGCGCAAATCGCCGTAATGGGTGCAGAGGGGGCGGCTGATATTGTATTCACAAAGGAAATTAACAGTGCTCCTGTCCCCGAGGAAAAGAGAAAAGAAAAGATTGCGGAATATGAAGAGAAGTTCAATAATCCTTACTGTGCGGCGGAACGAGGGTATGTTGAGGATATCATCGAGCCTGCCACCGCAAGACAGAAGATTTTAGAGGCTTTCGAAATGCTTCGGAGTAAGAAACAGGAGCTGCCGGAAAAACTGCATGGAAATATCCCACTCTAGACAGGAAGCATGAGCCGGAGGATTCCTTCCCGACAGTCATCCTGGCCGACAGGCTGACAGGAGAGGATTCATTGATAGATTTTTTCCCACAAAACCAAAAACCGTGCGGTTGCCATGCTGCACGGTTTTTGGCAATTTGATGCTTTGAGGTAATTTTATTTGTCCCAAAAACCCAAAACCGTGCGGTTATCAGTCCGCACGGTTTTTGGCAGGTTAGAATGATGAACTTGAGCAATGGTAGATTGCTCAATCTGGTACGCTGTAGTACTTAAAAGTTGGAACCCGCAGGAAAGGAAATTTGAACGGCTGGTTTTTAGTGTTATATATTCTGGAAGACAGCGGCTCTTTTCTCCAGGAATGCGCTCATTCCTTCGGTTCTGTCTGCGGAGCAGAAGGTGCTGACAGCGGCTTCTGCCTCAAGGGCAATCCCTGACTTGATATCCAGATTCAAACCGGTGGTGATGGCAGTTTTCGCCATCTTAACGCCGATGGGTGATTTGCTCATAATCAGACGAGCAAATTTCTCGCTTTCGGCAAGGAGTTCTTCCGCAGGAAATACCTTTTGAACGAGACCGATCCGGTAGGCTTCTTGGGCATCGATCATTTCGGCACTGAAGATCAGATACTTCGCCGTTCCTTCGCCTACCAGGCGGGAAAGCCTTTGGGTGCCGCCAAAGAAAGGGAAGATCCCAAGATTGACTTCCGGCTGTCCGAATTTTGCTTTGTCTGATGCGAAACGGATATCAGCGGCCATGGACAGCTCGTTGCCGCCGCCCAGTGCAAAGCCGTTTACAGCGGCAATAACCGGTTTCTCGATGGTTTCTATGTATTCCATGACACCCTGTGCCTTGTGAGCCCAATCCCGCAGCTCGCATGCGGTTTTGTCCTTCATATAAGCGATATCCGCGCCTGCTACAAAGGCTCTGCCTGTGCCTGTCAGTATGACCGCTCTGATTTCTTCAGTGTTCTTAATGGTCACAAAGGCGTCAAGCAGTTCGTCAAATACGTCTACATTCAGCGCATTCAGGGCTTCGGGCCTATTAATCGTCACAGTGGCAAGGCCATCTTCCACTTTGTATATAATATTTTTATAATCTGCCATTTTGGTTTACCTCCTATTTCTTTTCACCTGAGTCCCAGAGTTCTTGATAGAGCTCCTGAATTTGCGCATTGCTGGGCGTCCTTCTCGTGTTTCCTGGACTTCCGCTGTCCAGGGCATCCGAAGCCATTTTCGGAATCTGTTTTAAGTATTCTTCTTTTTTCACGCCGAATTCCTGCAATGTCTGGATGTCAAGCTTATGAAGCAGCTCAATTATGGCGTTTACGAAGGCATCGGCGCCTTCTTCTTCGCTCATTCCTTCACTGTAAACTCCGATCGCCTTGGCCAGATCGCATAATCTGTCTTTTGCGCCGGGCTTCAGGAATCTGAGGCAGACCTCAAGGAGCATGGCGTTGGAGAGGCCGTGGGGGACATGGAAGAGCGCTCCGATGGGGCGACTCATTCCGTGGACGATGGTCACAGAGGCGTTGCTGAAAGCGATGCCGCCTTCCATGGCCGCAATGGCCATTTCTCGCCGGGCTTCCACATTGGTGCCGTTGGTATAAACCTCATAGATATTCTTGAAGATCTTCTTTACGGCGGATAAGGCGAACATATCTGCCATAGGGAAAGCTTTCAGCGAGGTGTAAGCTTCGACTGCATGGGTCAGTGCATCAACTCCGGTAGCTGCTGTGATTGCAGGGGGAACCGTAAGCGTGAATACCGGATCGATGACGGCAATCTTTGCCATGAGCTTGGGATCACTCAAGAGCATTTTTACGCCGGTATCCGTATTTGTGATAATGGATACCTTCGTGGCCTCCGAGCCGGTTCCTGCGGTGGTGGGAATTGCCACGGTAGGGGGAAGGTCCTTTTCGATGACCTTTCCCTTGTACTGAGTAATGCTGCCTCCGTTGGATACCACGGCTCCGATGGCTTTCATTGAGTCCAGCGGACTACCTCCACCGATACCGATAAGAAAGTCGAATCCGCCCTGCTGAAAGATTCTTACGCCTTCATCAATCATCGTATGAGTTGGTTCACTGTTGATGCCAGAATAAATTCTGTATAAAATATCGTACTTTTCCAATTCATCAGTAAGCTTCTTAACGTTTCCAAATTTGACCATAGTATCATCGGTTACGATCAGAGCCCTTTTGCCAAATGCCCTAATATGAGGCATGCTGAGCTGAATCGCATTTTCTCCGGTGATAATGTATTGTGGAACGAAGAATAGATTTGCCATATTAATTTCCTCTCTTTCTGATTTTTTTCATTGTCATGAATCGCTTTGCAGGGAGGCATTGTCTTTCAAGCCCATAATGGAGTCTCGAAAAATCCTTTCATCCATCAATTTTGGTGTTCCCACCATCTTGGGAGTAAAATCCATCAGATCAAGGATCTGATTCTGTAGATCGATTCCAGGAGCGATTTCGATGAGATAGATTCCGTCATTACGAAGTTCGAAAACCGCCCGCTCAGTAATATACATGACCTGCTGACCAAGTCTTGATGCAAGATCTCCGCTGAAGGTGATTTGCTCAACCATACTGAGAAATTTCTTTTCCGTTCCTTCCTTGAGAATCTTAAGTTTTCCGTCCTCCACTGAGGTTTCCAAACCGGAGGCGGTAAATGTTCCGCAGAAAAAGACTCTCTTTGAGCTCTGAGTGATATTGATGAACCCTCCGCAACCGGAAAGCCTCGGTCCGAATTTACTGACATTGATATTGCCAAACTGATCTGTCTGGGCCAGACCTAAGAATGCCAGATCGATGCCGCCACCGTCATAAAAGTCAAACTGCTCGTGGTGAGCCAGGATACATTCAGGATTTACAGATGCACCGAACCGGGCTCCGCCTGCCGGAATACCTCCGATGGGACCTGCTTCAACGGTGAGGGTCATATAGTCCCCGATCCCTTCTTCATTTGCCACAGCTGCTATGAATTCAGGAATACCGATTCCCAGATTAACTACAGTATTTTCCGTCAGTTCCATGGCACCTCTGCGTCCGATGATTTTCTTCGCGGAAAGGGGTGGTGCAGAGATACTGGTCACTGGAATTCGAATTTCACCTGTAAGTGATGGATCGAATTGGCAGCCGTAGGTTTGTTCGTGATCCTTTGGGTCAGCGACGATAAGGGCATCGATATAGATCCTCGGGATTTTCACAAGACGAGGATCCAGAGTTCCTTCCTTGACGATTTTTTCAACTTGAACGAATACCTTTCCTCCGCTATTTTTTGCAGCTTGAGCCAAAGCGGTGACCTCATTGAGGCCCACTTCCCGCTCCAGAGTAACATTGCCTGCTTCATCTGCATAGGAACCTCTCAGAAAGGCCACATGAATGGGGAAAGCCTTATAGAGAAGTTTTTCCTGCCCCAGAATGTTAACTACTTCAACGATGTCATCCTTTGTGATATCGTTGAGCTTTCCTCCGCCTTTGCGTGGATCGACATAAGTCTCTAGCCCTACGTGGGTGATGGTGCCGAGCTTCTTGCCGGCAATGTCTCTGCAAAGTTGGGAGAGGGTGCCCTGGGGCAGGTTATAGCCTTCGATTTCGTTGTTCAGAATGCATTTTCCAAGGGCTGGGGCAGTGTTGTAATGACCCGCTATGACCCGCTTGATCATCCCTTTATGCGCAAGATGGTCTCCGCCGTGTCCATCTCTGTTTCCGGCAGAACCGGCGTAAAAATATGTAAGATCCCGGGGGGTACCGCTGTTCAGCCATCTTTGTTCCAAAGCGGCAATCAATGCTTCGGGAATTCCGCTGCTGACGAAACCCCCGTGTGCTACTGTATCACCGTCTCTGATTTGCGCCGCAGCTTCCTCCGCTGTGATGATTTTCATGTGTTTCATGGTCTTCCTCCCTGTTTGTTCGAAATAAAGCTTCATTTATAAATTACAATCAGGAACCATATTTTTTCAGCGTATCTCCAGCAATAATGATCCGTTGTATTTCACTTGTTCCTCCGGAGGAAATGGAAGTGATGGCATCTCTCAAGAATCTACCGGTGGGGTATTCGTTGATTACTCCGTATGCTCCCATGAGTTCAATGGTACGCTTTGCTGCTCTTGAAGCTGCTTCCGTTCCAAAGTGCTTGGCCATGCCGAATTCAGTGGTGGTAGGAACGCCTTCATCTTTCAGGCAGGCTGCCCGGTACAGAAGTAAATTAGCTGCTTCGTAATCCAACCTGTTTTCCGCGATATGAAATTGAATTGCCTGGAGCTTGGAGATAGGCTTTCCATACAGGATTCTGTCGTTTGCGAATTTCACACTCTCTTCAAGGCAGCCGCGGAGGATTCCCACGCAGATAGCCGCCATGCTGGCTCTACCCACTTCGCCGATGACTCTCAGCGCAGCGGCATTGCCGTTTCCCACGGTCCCAATGAGGTTCTCTTCCGGAACAATGGCACCAGAGAGGATCAGTTCTCCTGTTACAGAACCTCTAAGCCCCAGCTTATGTTCTTTTCTGCCAGGAGCAAAACCTACTGTTCCCTTTTCGACGAGGATTGCTGAAAAAACGCCTCTTCCTTTGTCATCAACGCCTGTCTTGGCTGTCAAAATGGTATAATCTGCAACATGAGAATTGGTAATAAAGCATTTTCTGCCATTGAGATGCCATTTTCCATCTTTTAATACTGCTTCTGTTTTTTGACCTGCCACATCAGAGCCTCCTCCCGGTTCTGTCGTAGCAAGACCTCCGATTTTTTCACCGCTACATAAAAGAGGAAGGTATTTTTTCTTCTGCTCTTCTGTACCATAATCAAGAATTGCAGAAATTCCCAGCTGATGTGTAAATACAAACATCGCTACTCCTGGGGAATGACGGGCGATGGATTCCAGTGCCATGACTCTTTCCACATGGCCCAGCCCAGAGCCGCCATACTCTTCAGGGACATAGATCCCCAAAATACCCAACTCACCAATCTTGGGAAACAGTTCTACCGGACAA
>JAQSXD010000234.1 GCA_029266295.1 Bacillota bacterium
TTCAGAAATGACGTCCTCTCGTTTGAGGATCTGAAGGTAGATATGGAACTAACCGGAACCGTTCGAAATGTAGTGGACTTCGGTGCATTTGTTGATATCGGTGTGAAGAATGACGGGCTGGTCCATATTTCACAGATCAGCAATAAGTTTATAAAGCATCCTATGGATGCTGTCAGTGTAGGCGATACGGTAAAGGTGAAAATCCTAAGCGTAGACTACGAAAAACAAAAAGTTGCCCTGACAATGAAATTTTAAAAGAGGGTGAAATAGATGGAAAGCAGCTTGAAAATAGTGGCGCCCCGCTACCAGCAAATCGCAGTGGATATTGCGGGGAAAATCGTAGATAGACATTATGAGATCGGAGGAAAGGTCTACGCCCGCTCTGCTCTTGCCAGCCAATACAGCGTATCTCCGGAAACCGCAAGAAGAGCGATCAATGTTCTCTCTGATATGAATATCGTTGAAGTGACAAAAGGCAGCGGCGTGGTCATTAAATCCTACGAAAATGCCGTCAAGTTTATCAAGCAATACAAGGATATTCAAACACTGCATGATCTAAAAAATGACATTCTGCGTAAGATGGATCAGCAGATTGACGATACGTTTCAGATTAAGGATCAAGTTACAAAGCTGGTTGAAAAAATCGATCGGTTTAAAAGCTCAAACCCTTTTGTTCCCTTTGAAATTGAAATCACTGCGGATACAATGTACTTGAACAAAACCTCCTCGGAAGTTAACTTTTGGCACAATACATCCGCGACGATTATTGCAATCAAAAGGGAAGACGAACTTTTGATGTCGCCGGGGCCTTATGCTATGTTCTGTGAAAAGGACGTGGTGTATTTCATTGGAGACGAAAACTCCTATGAAAGAGTTCATCATTTTTTCTACCCAGAAAACTAGGCAAATCAAATTTCATTCTGGTATTAATAAAAGTGCGTTTCTGCATCCGGGAAACGTACTTTTTTATATTCCAAACTTCCGAGCAGTCGATGATTTTGTCATGAATCAGAGGAAAATGACGACTCATGAAATGTTTTGCGGTAGCATCCTATTTGACAAAGCAACAACTTGATGATAAACTGAAGTTGTTTCTTTGTTAGAAAAGGGGTAATATATTATGATAAAATTTGAAAATGTATCGAAATCTTATGGAGAAAGTAAGGTACTGAAAGGCCTAAGTTTTCAGATCAAACAAGGAGATTTTGTTGTTTTGATCGGTCCCAGTGGGTGTGGCAAAACCACAACGCTGAAAACCATCAATCGGCTGATTCAACCGGACAGCGGAAAAATATTGATTGACGGAAAAGATAGCGCGCAGTTAAATCCTGTTGAGCTTCGAAGGTCCATCGGATATGTCATACAGCAGATTGGGCTTTTTCCCAATATGACGGTAGAAGAAAATATTGCTGTGGTGCCAAAGCTTTTGAACTATCCGAAAGAAAAGTGGCAGCCCATTGTGAAAGAACTACTGACGCTGGTAGGGATGCCCTATGAAGAAAATGCGCATAAGTATCCATCCGAGCTGTCAGGGGGGCAACAGCAAAGGATCGGCGTACTCAGAGCATTGGCTGCATCTCCTCCCATCGTATTGATGGATGAGCCGTTCGGAGCACTGGATCCCATCACCAGAGAATCACTCCAAGAGGAAGTCAGAAGAATCCAGAAAAAACTTAAGAAAACCATCGTGTTTGTAACCCATGATATGGACGAGGCGCTAAAAATGGCCGATGTTATCGTATTTATGAGCGGAGGAAAGATTCTGCAGATGGCATCTCCGGAGGAAATGCTTCAGCATCCCGCTGATCCGCTGATTTCCGAATTCATGGGAAAACACAGAAGTGCTTTGAGTGTAAATGCAGCGATGTCGGCAGCAGAATTTATGAAAACGAGGGTTCTGAAAGCGGCCCGAAGCATGCAGACGCTGCAGTCCATTGAACTGATGCGAAACCGGGATGTCAACTCCATGATCGTCCTCAATGATGATGATACCTATGCGGGAACGGTATCGCTGGATACCATAAAGTCCCATGGGAAAGCGGGCAGAGCCATCGGAGAATTCATGGAGACAACGGTACCCACAGTAAATCTGAAAGAAGATGCGAGAGATACCTTTGAAAAACTTTACACATCTCCTGCCGGGTATGTGGTCGTTCTAAACGATGACATGACGGTTGCGGGTCTCATCACCAAAACCAGCATGGCGAAGGCGATGGGCGATGCACTATGGGGGGAGATGATATCATGACGCTAATAGAATTTTTTATTGTAAATCAGAAGGATATTCTAGGATGCCTCATCAGGCATTTTCAACTGGTTGGAATATCCGTCACCACAGGGATGCTGATCGCAGTTCCGCTGGGTATTTTTCTTACCAGGGTTAGGCGCATTGCGCCCCTCGTACTGAATTTTGCCGGAATGATACAGACCATCCCCGGTCTGGTCATGCTGGGGTTCGCTCTGCTTCTTTTCGGAATCGGGCTCCTGCCCGCACTGCTTGTTCTCAGTATCTACGCAATCCTGCCGATCTTGCATAATACCTATACCGGAATCACGGAAGTAGAAAAAAGCTATATTGAGGCTGCCAGGGGCATCGGCATGACTGACAGCCAGATTTTATTGAAAGTAGAGCTGCCCCTAGCACGATCGACCATCGTGGGAGGAATCAGGACCTCAACCGTATTTACCGTCAGCTGGGCAACTCTCGCAGGACTCATCGGAGCGGGAGGCTTGGGTGATCTGATCTGGACAGGTCTGTCCACCTATAATACAAACTTTATCCTTGCAGGTGCGATCCCTTCTGCCATTGTTGCGGTTATTTTAAGCGGCTTGATACACCTGATACAGAAAAAACTTACGCCGAGAGGATTGAAGGGGGTGAGCGCATGAGCAACTTAATGCCGTTAATCTTAGAGCATCTTATGATTGTACTCATTGCTGCATCGATCTCCGTAGTAATAGGAGTTGTGCTGGGGATCCTGTCATACTGGATGAACTATCTTGATAAAGCAATCCTTTGGACAGCCGAAATCATTCAGACCATT
This sequence comes from Bacillota bacterium, assembly GCA_029266295.1. GTDB lineage: Bacteria > Bacillota > Clostridia > Peptostreptococcales > Anaerovoracaceae > Anoxybacterium. Next base: position 3,045 of record JAQSXD010000234.1, read on the forward strand.
CCGAATCTGGCACTGCTTGCCATTCTTATGATCCTATTTGGTCTGGGCAATGTTACCATTATCGCTGCGCTCGTACTTTATGCGCTGCTGCCCATTGTTCGAAACACTTATATTGGGCTGAAATCCGTTCCGATTTATTTGAAAGATGCAGCCAGAGGGATGGGAATGAGCAAGCTGCAACGGTTGATGAAGGTAGAACTGCCGCTGTCTTTTCCGCTAATCTTTTCGGGGATTAAGATCGCGGTCGTCAACTCCCTTTCCATTGCGGTTATGGGGGTTTTGATCGGGGCCGGAGGGCTTGGGTATCCGATCTACAGAGGAATACAGACGAACAGCATGGAACGGATTCTAATAGGGGCGATCCCTGTCGTACTCATGGCATTGCTGCTGGATTATCTGATGACAAAAGTTGAAAAACGGCTCGTGCATAAGGGAAGCGTGAATTAATACCTTATGCAGCGACCGTTGTTTTTAGAAGTTTATTCAAGAGGAGGAATTGACAATGAAAAGAAGATTAAAAACAATAGCAGGAATTCTCGCAATCGCGCTGGCTGTGGTATCTTTTGCGGCATGCGGTAAAGGTACGATCGTTATAGGTTCCAAAGACTTTGGCGAAAATATTGTTCTTGGAGAAATGTTTGCACAATTAATTGAGAAAAACACAGATTTAAAGGTAACAAGAAAATTGAATATGGGAGGAACCTTCGTCTGCTTTGAAGCAATTAAAAAAGGAGACATCGACATCTATCCTGAATACACGGGAACCGGTCTCACCGCACAGCTTAAGATGGATGTGGTCGGAGACCCCGATGAAGCATATCGCATTGTTTCCGAGGAGTTTGACAATCAGTTTGGAATTACATGGCTTAGCCCCCTTGGGTTTAATAACACCTATACATTGGCAGTAACAAACGAAATTTATGAACAATATGGAATCGAAACCTACAGTGATCTGGCTAAGATTTCAGACAACCTGGTTTTCGGTGCAGAACATGAGTTTTTTGATCGTCAGGATGGATTCGACGGACTTGTTGCCTTCTATGATATGACTTTTAAGGGAGAACCGAAAAAAATGAATACTGCCTTAAAATATCAGGCGATCGGCAATGGAGACATGGATGTAACGGATGCATTTGCAACAGATGGCCCCATTAAGCAGTACAACCTAAAAGTACTGGAAGATGACAAGGGCTTCTTCCCTCCTTACTATGCTGCACCGATTGTTAGAAATGAAACTTTGGTAAAACACCCGGAACTTTCTGAGCTTTTGGACAGGCTGGGCGGCCTTCTGGATGATGCAACAATGACAGAGCTTAATTATCTGATTGATGTGGAGGGGCAAGAGGTAGAAGTCGTCGCGAGGAATTTTCTAAGTGATCAGGGGCTTATTTAATCTCTTACGGTTCAGAAACTGGTACTTCAAACTGACAACCTATAATTAAATATAAAGTTGTTGATTTGCTGCGCATTTTAGGATAAAATGTAAGGACATGTGAAATAATACTGCGGAAGAGAAACAGATAAACTGCCCCGTTTTATCGGGAGTAGAATCGCTTCAAACCGCAAGGAATCAACAAGGTTAGGAGAAGATTAATGCTGCTGAATACGATTGCTGAATTTATCAACACCACCGGCTTCATGAATATGGAATTAAAAAATGCCATCATGCTCGGTGTTGCGCTCTTATTTCTGTTTCTGGCGATTAATAAAGGGTTTGAACCGTTGCTGCTGGTTCCGATAGCGTTTGGAATGCTGCTGTCAAATCTGCCTCTGACGGGTATTTTTGATCATACAATATCTGCGTTTGACGCATATTTGGATCCTAGCAAACAGGAAACTGCAGGAGGACTATTCTATCTGTTCTATTCTTTCAACAAGCTGGGCATATTCCCACCGCTTATTTTCCTGGGTATTGGCGCTATGACAGATTTTGCACCGCTGATTGCTAATCCGAAATCGCTTCTTCTGGGAGCAGCAGCCCAGTTGGGTATTTTCTTTACCTTCCTGGGAGCGGTATTGTTTTTCGGTTTTACTGCACAGGAGGCAGCCTCCATCGGCATTATCGGCGGGGCGGACGGGCCTACGGCGATCTTTATTACAACAAAACTCGCGCCTCATTTATTAGGAGCGATTGCCGTTGCGGCATATTCTTACATGGCTTTGGTTCCTGTAATCCAGCCTCCGATTATGAAGGCATTGACGACAAAAAAAGAGCGTGTGATCAAGATGGAACAGCTTAGAGTCGTTGGTCGCAGAGAGAAGATTTTGTTTCCCATTATGGTAACGGTCATCGTTGTTTTGATTCTGCCCGCTGCGGCTCCGCTGGTCGGAATGCTGATGCTGGGAAATCTTTTCAAAGAGAGCGGTGTTACAGCAAGGCTATCTGATACTGCATCCAATGCATTAATTAATATTGTCACCATACTGCTGGGCATTTCTGTAGGTGCATCTGCGCAGGGACCAACGTTCCTTGTGCCGGCCACGATTCAGATTATCGTTCTGGGGATTCTCGCTTTTGCGGTAGGCACCGCAGGAGGAGTTCTACTGGCGAAACTGATGAATGTTCTGACGGGAGGAAAAATCAATCCATTGATCGGTTCGGCGGGTGTATCTGCTGTACCTATGGCAGCCAGAGTCTCCCAAAAGGTTGGTCAGCAGTATAATTCGACGAATTTCCTGTTGATGCATGCAATGGGACCAAATGTAGCAGGTGTGATCGGTTCGGCTGTTGCCGCCGGTGTAATGCTTTCTATGTTTGGCTAATCTATATGGCAAGGGATCATGCTGGAATTTGCAGATGATAACAACAAGTGCCAATCAAAAGCAGCGTCGCTAAAATCATTATATTTCTAGAGAACGGGTTCCTTGGCTTGCAGTCAGGTGAACCCGTTCTCGCTTTATTCGGATGTTAGCATTTTTGATAGGACTCCTCGCCGACGAAGCGTAATTATTTGTGAAGATTATACGAATCGCCATAATGATTATTGCGCGATTATTACGGTAGACAGCAAAACCTTATATTTCACGGCGCGTGACAAAACGTTAATTAATTATCATTCTGAAGACGTCGCAAACGTTAGAATTCAGAGATTTGTGAGA
>JAQSXD010000235.1 GCA_029266295.1 Bacillota bacterium
CATGGAGCAGGCCATCATGGAGGTAGATGTTGAAATCTATGAACGAATCCTTCTCAATCTACTGTCCAATGCTGTGAAATATACACCAGAGGGCAAGTCCATCGATGTAAGGGTATCTCAAGTTGATTTAAAAGGGAGAGAAAATATCTGCATACAAGTGAAAGACAGCGGAATAGGAATTCCCAACGATAAAAAGGACTATATCTTTGAACGGTTTGGGCGAGGAGAAAAAATGCTGGGAAAATATACAGAGAGTACCGGTATCGGACTCTATCTAGTTAAGATGCTTGTCTCTTTAATGGAGGGAGAAATTAAACTTGACAGTATGGTCGGAGTGGGAAGCACCTTTTCTCTCTTGTTTCCGACGACAAACATTAGAACGTTCGCACAACAGACCTATGTTATGGAAAAACCAAGTGAACAACTGATTAATGCAACCAAAATAGAATTTTCAGATATTTATTATGGAGCATAGAGAAATTATTTATTTTTTTACAATTGAAACCTGCTGCATACAGGCTAGGACGGCTGTATCGCAGCAGTATTTTTTTATAAAATTCATCTGATTTTCAGCAAATCTACAGATTCCTATGCTACCATAAACGGGGGGTGATTGTTATGGATATACAAATTTTGGTCGTAGAGGATGATGAACATATTTGCGGTACGCTCAAATCCTTTCTACAAAATGAAGGCTATTTTGTAGATACTGCGAGGGACGGAGATACGGCACTTGAGATGATTTTCAGCAAGAACTACCATCTGCTGATTCTCGATATCTTGCTCCCCGGAATAAGCGGGCAGGAGATTCTGAAAGAATATAGAAAAATTAGCAATTCACCAGTGATGATGATGACGGCAATGTCCGACGAACGAAGTCAGCTTACGGCTTTTCAGAATGAAGCAGATGATTATGTTGTCAAGCCATTTTCTATGAACATTATGCTTAAGAGAGTCGAGGCCCTTTTGAGAAGATGCAGCTTACTACAAAAAGAAATTTGCATTGGTGATTTGGTTTTAAATGTAGACGAGTTCAAAGCGTACTACGGTGGTGAAGCGGTGTCACTTACGCTGAAAGAGTTTGAAATACTGAATTTGCTTGCCCGGAGCAATGGAAGGGTAATCTCTCATGAATCTCTTCTTACAAAGATATGGGGTTACGATTACGGCGGTGATGAACGGACCGTGCATACGCATATCAAGAATCTTCGTGGCAAGCTGCCGGAAAATATTATCAAGACCGTCAGGGGCGTAGGCTATCGTTTGAAAGGAGAACAGTAATATGGTCAGGATCGGAATTTTTGGAAAGGTATTTTTATATACACTTATTTTTCTTGTCATAACGATCTTGGTCGCTGCAATTGTCTTTGCGCAGCAATTTATTGATTACTATAATTATCTTCAGATTCGTCAGTACACTGCAGTATTCGAACCACTGAAGACCAGTGTTCTTGAGGGAGGAAGTACAGAAAAGATTGTGAAAATCGCTGACTCCTTTCATGATAAAAACCAATCATACTCGTTCCGTATCGAAACAAAGGAAGGAAATGTGGTCTATACGACGACGAAGAAAGAAACCCTTAGCACAAATCCCTCTGTACTTTTCGGAACTGCGGTGGACTCTGCTGAAGGAACCAACAGCGAAAGCGCTGACAGCAACACACGAATCGATATAAAAAAGGATGATAGTGCTGAGAATGGAACTGTTATAACAACTCTGATTAAATCGATGGATGGCATGATCAATGATCAAGTGACGGAACCAGCCGCCTCTTTTTTAAAAATAAAACCGGTCGCTTCCGCTTCTGTTTATAGCGGTAGTGTGGTTATGAATCTCGACGATGACCTTCTCCTGCGCATGTCAGACAGCACTGAACGTGCAGATCTTCAACAAACCTTTGCAGGAAAGGTTCTCATGGTCACAGTACTGCTTCTTTGCTCCAGCGTTTTGGGAGCCATCTTTCTTGCCAGAGGCATCACCCACCCCATTAAACGCCTCGCAGAAGATGCAAAAAGAATGGCTAATCTGGAGACTGTTTCTCATCCGGATCATCGAAGCGATGAAGTTGGGCAGCTTGCGAAGGATGTTCATCGTATGTATGAGAAACTGAAACTGACAATTTCTGAATTGGAGAATGAGATCAGGCGTGAGAAGGAGATGGAGGAGAATCAAAGATACTTTTTCTCTGCTGCTTCCCATGAGCTGAAAACTCCTATCGCGGCCGCTTCCGCTTTGCTGGAAGGGATGCTTGCTGGAATAGGAGATTATAAGAACCATCCAAAGTATCTAAGGGAATGTCTTAACATGATGAATACCCAGAACAGAATTATCACTGCAATTCTCAAGATCGTAACCCTGTCCGATCAAAGTCTGATTCCCTTAAGAGAGGAAGTATCCGTTTTGCACGTAATCAGCAACTTGCTTCCGGAATATGAGCCTCTGGCGGAAAAGAAGGGACAGAGCATTACCGTAGATGTTCCTGCGACAGCCACCTGCTTCACAGACAGAGTCATGTTTTCCAATGTGATCTCCAATGTTATGATGAATGCAATTCAGAATTCGCCTGAGGGGGAGCAGATCTATATCAGCTGGGAACAGTCTGCAGGAGGACCAGAACGGAATCGTTTTGAGCAAAACGGTACAGCTCCTGCCCAGGTCTCATCCGGGCTGGGGGAAACCACTTTAGAGATCTGCCGCCTTGCTGTTAGGAATACAAATGCCGTCATTGATGATGAAATCAAGGCCAGACTGTTCGATCCTTTCTTCCGTGCGGATAAGGCCAGAAGCAGGGGGGAAGGGCGCAGCGGTTTGGGACTCACAATAGTCAAGAAAATCCTTGATACACTGGAAGTTCCCTTCGAACTTCAGAATGAAGGGGCTGATGTGGTTTTCAGAATGGAACTTCCTTGCTACAGATAAACTACAGATAGGGTTCAGAAAAGATACAGAATCATAGCGTATGATCTCCATTGTAAACATTTTTAATGGAGGTTTGTTATGAAAAAAAGAATTGCTCTGGGGTGTATCTTCGTGCTGCTATTTTCTCTTGCCGGATGTAGTCAGTCCAAAGAAGCTTCAGTTGAACAGCTGCTGGAGGAAGAGCTGTCGGGAGAAATTACAGTATCCTGTTATGATCCGATGATATATAAGGACTTTTTTGAGAAGGCGGCGAAATCATTTGAAGAAAAGCATCCCGGCACGAAAATCAACGTGGAGACTTTTGCGAAAATGCCGGATATTAAGACCTCTGAGGATTCGAAGATCGCAGTTGTCACCGTAACAAAAGAGGAAGAATCACAGGAAAGTGCGGATTACATAGGAAAAATCAATACAGAATTGATGGGCGGAGGCGGCCCGGATCTTCTTGTAATGGATATTCTGCCTTTCTACAAGTATGCAGACAGCGGACTTCTGGAAAATCTGCAGAACTACATGGATGCGGACAAGGGTTTTTCAGAAGGGGATTATCGGAGCAATATCATCGAAGCGATGAAGTATAAAGGCGGCCAGTATTTAATGCCGCTGGATTATCGTTTTGATTATATTGCATATGACAGCTCTCTCCTTCGCGGAGATGATGAAAGCAGATTGAAAGCCATGGCAGATAGAATTTCTTATAATGAATTATTCCAAATTGAGAAAAATTCGTTTCTGCAAGAGAATTCCGATTCATCTGGTTCGGTAAGAATGCTGGGCATGCCCGCTGACCAGGTCATGCTGGATGAGCTGATGCGTTGTGATTATGATGAGTACATTGATCTTGAAAACCGCAAGGTCAGTCTCAATGACGGCAGGTTTGCTTCTTTATTGGAATCAGTAAAACAATACGGGACAGATGGATATCTCCGCCCGAACACTCCAGCGGATCAACTTGGAACAGGTGATACTGGGGTTCCGTTTGACATGAGCGTTATTGAGAAGTTGAGGAGTGAAGAATTCTTCTTCAAATCAAAGTCACACAATTCCCTGAGAGAGGAGGTTTTGAGAACTGAAGGGGCGAAAGATGGATTTCAGTCTTTTGGTTTTGGAGGAGGAATCACCTCTGGTGATGAAAGAAATGATAAGATTCTCGGACTGCTCTCGGGTCATAACGGAAATAAGAGCTTTAAGTATTTTAATGCCTTGGGGATCAATTCCAATTCCTCGAATAAAGCCCTTGCATGGTCGTTTCTTAAATATCTGCTCAGCGAAGAGATTCAGAACGATCCGCAGATGATGATCATAGGGCTTCCTGTCAATAATGCTGCACGTGAAGAACTTGCCTCAAAGATTATCACGAGTAATTATGGCAATGAAGCATCCTCTGAGGATGATCAATTGACGGCGGAACAGGAAAACCTGGTAAAGCGGTATCGCGAAACGGTTGAGTCGCTTTCTGACACGTTAAATTATTGGCCGATTCAGGATGATACCATCAAAGAGATGATTCAGCAGGAAACCAAGCGGTTCTTCGATGGGAGCAGTTCTTCCGGAGAAGTGGCAGAAGCGCTTCAGAAAAAGATAGAACTTTATCTGAATGAGTAGAGTCATGAAAGAAACCAAGCGAAAAATGTACGATTCAGGACTGTTGTTTTTGCTGGTAAGTTTTGGAGGGGTAATCCTGTTCTATTTATGGCCTTTTGTGGTATCTTTATGGTTTGCATTTACTGACAGTCCGGTTCGGGGGAATTTTGCAGGCATTGATAACTTTACGGGGCTGCTGAGCAATAAAGCGTATTTATTAGGTCTAAAGAATACCCTTGCGTTCATTGGAATGAGCGTACCACTGGGAATGATTCTGTCACTGCTGGTGGCAATCCTAATCCTAAGAAGCGGCAGGCGAAAAGAGTTGTTTATTCTTCTTTTTCTGATCCCTCTGGTAATCCCCTCCGGTTCGACAATATTTTTCTGGAAGGCGTTATTTCTCAATGACGGGTACCTGAACGGGATTTTGGTTTCACTGGGATTTGGCAAAATCAGATGGCTTGAAACATCTGCCGTAAGGTATGTGATCCTACTGATCTTCCTTTGGAAGAATCTCGGATATAATATGGTTTTGTTTCTTGCGGGTCTTCACAATATCCCCAGGGAGCAGTATGAGGCGGCTTCTGTGGACGGTTCCGGGGCAGTGTCCACCTTTTTTCAGATCACGCTGCCCGGATTGACTCCCACGCTGGTGCTGACTGCCATCATGTCCGTTATCAATTCTTTTAAGGTATTTAAAGAGATTTACCTGATCACAGGCAATTATCCCCATGAAAGTATCTACATGCTGCAGCATTTTATGAACAATATGTTTTATGCGCTAAATTATCAAAAACTTTCAGCTGCCACTTGTATCCTTGTTCTGATGATCACCATGGCGGTACTGCTTCTGCTGAATTTGGAAAGAGGATTTGAGCAATGAGAAAACAGATGCGCCTTGATCTGGCTTCAACTATGGTTTTGATTGTCCTGGGGGTGTTGTCCGCAGTGCCGCTCCTTGTGACGGCTATGGGATCTCTCATGCCGGTGAATGATATCATCGCTCATTATACAACACAGCTGTCCGTGTTTGACATCATAAACAGTACTCGTGAGAAATACATCCGGATTCCTTTGATTCCAAGTAGAATTACGCTGGAACAGTATCGGAACGTGCTGGTCACACAGCCTGTGTTTCTGATGCTTCTTCTTAACTCAATCAAGATAACGGTTCCGGTTGTTCTGGGCAATCTATTTGTTTCCGTGGCAGCTGCCTATGGCTTCACTGTCTGGAAATGGAGGCATAAGGAAAAAGTCTTCCTGATCTATATTATCATCATGCTGATGCCTCTGCAGGCTGTCCTTGTGCCAAACTATATCATAGCAGAACAGATAAGACTAAACGGAAGTTATCTTGCCATCATTCTGCCCGGTATCTTTTCTCCTTTTGGCACCTTCCTTCTGCGACAGAGCATGAAACGGCTGCCAAAGGATTGTCTGGAAGCGGCCGGAATTGACGGCGCGGGGCCGCTGCGGGTGTTTTGGTCCATCGTACTTCCTCAGATGAAGTCCGGTATGGCAGCTTTAGTAATGCTGGTGTTTATTGAGTACTGGAATGTGGTGGAGCAGGTGATTGTCTTTCTCAAAGAATATTACAAGCAGCCGCTTTCCGTATTCCTGTC
>JAQSXD010000236.1 GCA_029266295.1 Bacillota bacterium
CTTGCGCTAGCATTACGAGGACTTAGAGGAATTTAATACGTTATTTTAACAATGGGGAAACTCTAGCTTAATTTTTCCCGTCCTAACTTGACGCGGTCCTGCTCTGGCTTAAAGGTTGCCTTTGCCCCTTTTTCGATATATAATAAATATTACATAGGCAAAAATGGACAACTTACTGACAGCTTGGAATTTTACAACAAAATTATGAAGAAAAGTGGGATCTGATTATGATTCGTGAAAACCAGAGAATATTAAATACAAGCCAAATTCTAATCGACGTTATAATTTTTTTGTTTTCTATGTCGGATGCGTATTTTTTGCGTTTTCTCTTTTATGATGGGCCACGAATACAAATTGATTTCTATTTCAAAATCTCAATCTTAGCCATCCCGATCTATCTTTTGATCTATAACTACTTTCAGCTGTATGAATCCTACCGCACAAAAAGACTCATACTCGAAATCAGCCGGATTATTAAGTCCAATATACTAGGAATCATTCTTATTGTCGTTTTGTCCTTCCTCTTTAAAGAGGTTAATGTTTCGCGGCTAGTGATATTGATCTTCGGCGTGATCAATACGCTGCTGCTAGTCCTGAGCCGGGTTCTCATCCGTAAAATACTTCGGGCAATGCGTGCGAAAGGGTATAATATAAAACGCATGCTGATCATCGGGTATAACGACCTGGCAATCCAATTTGTAAAGAAGATCACTTCCAATAAAAATCTTGGCTATGAAGTAATAGGTTTTCTCAGCGACAAAACTGTCGAAGAGCGGGCCTCTGTCAAATTGCCTGCCACAGGATTCTTAGGGCCTTTTCGTGATCTTGAAAAGGTTATGGGTGAGAAATCTGTGGATGAGGCAGTTGTCGCGCTGGAATATGACCAGTATTCCTTACTGCCGGACATTATCGAGGTTTGCGAAAAAGCCGGTACCAAGGTCAGCGTCATCCCGTTCTATACGAAATATCTTCCCGCCAGGCCGTACATTGATGAGGTGGAAGGTTTGCCAGTTATCAATATCAGAAAAATCCCGCTGGACAACCTGCTCAACAATTGGCTCAAGCGAATTTTTGATTTTTTTGCCGCTTTGTTTCTTATCATTTTAATATCGCCCCTGCTGCTTGTTACAGCCCTCATTGTTAAGCTTACCTCACCGGGTCCGATTTTCTACAAGCAGGAGCGGGTAGGTTTGAATAAGAAAAACTTTATGATGTATAAATTCCGTTCCATGAAAGTTGCTACCGACGGCTCGGACAAGACAGCGTGGACCACGAAGGATGATCCCAGAAAGACGAAATTTGGATCATTTATAAGAAAATACAACCTTGATGAGCTGCCTCAGCTGTTTAACGTGCTGGGAGGGAGCATGAGCCTTGTAGGACCACGCCCCGAAATTCCCTATCACGTCTATAACTTTAAAGAGGAAATTCCCCTTTATATGGTGAAGCATCAGGTTCGTCCGGGTATCACCGGCTGGGCTCAGGTCAACGGCTTTCGGGGAGATACCTCCATCAAAGGGCGGATCGAGCATGACATTTATTACATTGAAAATTGGAGCTTGATGTTTGATGTCAAGATTCTGCTGATGACCGTATTTAAAGGCTGGGTGAATCAGAGTGAGTAATGAAATAAACAATTTTGATAGATCCTCTACAAAGCAAGGGTTGGAAAGCAACCTCGATCGCACAGCAAGGCAGGGTTCGCAAACCTCGTGCCAAACTCAAGGAAAGAAAATACTCTTCACTGCATCCACAATGTCTCACATCGAAAACTTTCATCGACCCTATATAAATGCCTTTGAAGAGATGGGCTGGAGGGTAGATGCAGTTGCACTGCCGGTCAGCAAGAGCTTCTTTAGTCTAAAAAATATCAGCGCGATCAACTACACGCGGAAACTGCTCAAAGAAGGCGGTTATGACGTAATCAGTTCTCATGCTACCCTCGCAGGAATCGTGACCCGGCTGGGTGTTATACTGGCAGGCAAATCCAAGCTGTCCAAGAAAAGCAGTAATCCCAAGCACGGACTAAAGGTCTTCCATACTGCCCATGGTTATCTTTTTCATGATAACAAGAGCCTGAAAAAGTGGGCTTATCTTCTGCCGGAGATGATCTGCGGCAAAGTTACAGACGTCCTGATGGTGATGAACCACGAGGATCTGGATATTGCAAGAAAATATAAGCTGTGCAAAGATACCGAGAACATCCACTATATCAATGGGATGGGGATCGACCTGTCGCGGTTTCAAACCGCTGACGGCAAGCCGCTGCAATGCACAAAAGAGCAAAAGGAGTCCTTCGGCATCACTGATGAAGACTTTGTATTTGTCTATGCTGCGGAATTTTCCAAGAGGAAGAACCACGAGCTGCTGCTGCGTGGCTTTGCCGATGCGGTAAAGCAATTAGAGCGGACTTCAGATCAACCACCAAGGGGAAATGCTGAGAGAGGGGTCGAGGCGTTTGGCGAATCAACCAGCCAAGTCACCGGTTTTCATCAAAAGGAGCAGCCAAGCAGGAAGAAAAACCTGAAGCTTGTACTCGCAGGAGACGGTGCTCTGTTTGAGGAAATGAAAACTCTGGCAGCGAATCTTGGGATCCGTGACAGAGTTGTGTTTTTAGGTTATATTAAAAATGTCCATGAACTTTACCCCTGCTGCGACGCAGCTGTTTCAACCAGCAAAATCGAAGGTCTTCCCTTTAATATCATGGAGGCAATGGCTTGCGGGCTGCCCGTTGTGGCCAGTGATATTAAAGGACATCGGGAATTGGTGGAGCATGGGGTAAATGGGTTGTTGTTCGGAAGTGGAGATAAGGAACAACTTAAAGCAGAACTTCTGAAAGCCTACTATAATTATTTTTCATATCATAATTTCTGCGATCATACAATTCAAAAAATCACTTTCTTTTCATTATGCAGAGTCAAAGATAGTAATTTAAAGTTCGATTTGTATTGACAGCCTTTAACGATACATTTTTTCATAATAATGCATATAATCACCGGAAGTTACCCTTTCCATCCATTCGGTATTGGTTAAATACCAATCTATGGTTTTAATTATTCCCTCATCAAAGGTTAGCCGCGGTACCCATCCTAATTCGGAGGTAATCTTTGTATTGTCGATTGCATATCTCCGATCGTGCCCTGGACGATCCTTCACATATGTAATAAGGGAATCATCCTTTCCCATACGCGCAAGAATCAAACGAACAATCTCAATATTGGCTTTTTCATTATTTCCCCCGATGTTATAAACCTCACCGTTTTTTCCTTTTTGTAGCACTGTATCAATGGCGCTGCAGTGATCTTCAACATATAGCCAATCACGAATTTGCAATCCATCGCCATAAACTGGCAAGGGTTTATTTTGAGTACTGTTGTGAATCATTAACGGGATCAGTTTTTCAGGGAACTGGTACGGTCCGTAGTTGTTTGAACAGCGCGTGATGTTTACTGGCATACCAAAAGTCTCATGATATGCTCTCACAATTAGATCTGCTGAAGCTTTCGAAGCGGAATAAGGGCTGTTGGGGGCAATCGGAGTCTTCTCAGTAAACATTCCTGTATTCCCTAACGCACCATAAACTTCATCGGTTGAAACTTGAAGAAATTTTACATCTTTAAGATATTCCCTGCAGTATTTATTATCAGGTTCGATGCTCCAATTGTGCTTTGCAATGTCAAGCAACGTCTGAGTACCAATAATGTTAGTCTTTAAAAACAGTTCCGGCTCGGTAATGCTCCGATCAACATGGCTCTCAGCGGCAAAATTCACCACGGTATTAAAGTGGTACTCCTTGAAAAGCCTTTCTATCAACACACGATCGCAGATGTCCCCTTTTACAAAGGTATATCGGGGATCTTGCACTACCGTATCAAGATTTTCAGGATTTCCTGCATAAGTTAACACATCCAGATTTACAATCTGAATGGATTCGTATTCTTTTAATATATAATGGATAAAATTCGATCCTATAAAACCAGCACCACCAGTAATTAGAATGTTTTTCACTTCTCCACCAACTTTCTATCTTCCACTTAATCCATTATTAAGCGCTTAGCGATCCTCTGCTGTTCGCAAGAGATATTTTCCATATTCTGTTTTCATCATTGGTTCTGCTAAACCAATGAGCTGTTCTTTTGTTATATAGCCCCTACGGAAAGCAATTTCTTCAATACATGCAATATATAGCCCTTGACGTCGCTGAATAATGGATACAAAATCCGCAGCCTCCAGCAGTCCGTCATGTGTTCCGGTATCAAGCCAAGCCATTCCTCGCCCAAGCAGTTCCACCTTTAATGTCCCTCGGTGCAAATATTCGTTATTCACGGCAGTGATTTCCTTTTCCCCTCGCGCAGATGGCTTGATCTGCTTTGATATCTCAACCACATCGTTATCATAAAAATAAAGTCCCGGCACCGCATAATGAGACTTAGGCTCCTTCGGTTTTTCTTCTAAAGAAAGAACCCTGCCTTGTGAGTCGAACTCCACAATTCCGAATTCACTAGGATTCTGAACAGGATATCCAAAGATTGTTGCACCTTTTTCGTTTTCTATTGCTTTTTGCAATATCTCAGTAAACCCTCTGGCATAGAAAATATTATCTCCCAGAACCAGCGCCACACGATCATTTCCAATAAACGCTTCCCCAATCAGGAAAGCCTCTGCAATTCCATTGGGCTGCTCCTGCACCGCATAAGAAAGTTTGATTCCCAGCTGACTTCCATCTCCAAGCAGTTCCTTAAAACATGGAATATCTCGTGGTGTAGAAATAATTAGAATCTCTTGAATATCAGCCAGCATAAGGGTGGAAAGCGGATAATAGATCATCGGCTTATCATAGATTGCTAATAGTTGTTTTGAAACAGCTCGGGTAATCGGATAAAGCCGTGTTCCTGAGCCTCCCGCAAGAATAATGCCTTTCATTTTTTTCTCCTTATTCCGTTTTGCATTCTCTCAAAATCGATACTGTTTTTTCAATTGCTTTATCACAAGTTGGCTTCCATCCGTTTATCACTAATCGATTTGGGTTAAGAACAGCCCTGCTCACAGTTGAATAGCCTCTCGCCTCAACATCACTCGGATTTTCGAAAACCACCTTACAACCTCCTGCATTAGCTGCTCTTTGTGCAAAATCTCTTATTGACATTTGGTATTGACGATCTGCAATATTGTATGCTTTACCGCACTCTCCCCCAATCAGAGTCTGCAGAATCGCTTTTGTTGCATCAACCACATAACAGTGTGACCGTTCTGTTGTTCCTGCACTTTTCAAAACGATATCTTTTCCGTCAACTGCATTCCAAAGGAACTCCGATACCGCACGACTGTCTTTTCGGGTCATAGTTGGACCAAAGATGTGGCACGGACGTACAATAACTGCATCTGCATTATATTGACTGATATAACTTTGGCACAATACTTCTGCTGCACGTTTTCCGGTTGGATAACACGCCCTGGGACTGGAATGATCAATCGGTCCCGAATATTCTTCGGTAAAGTCATCCAGATTAGCAGTCGGCTGTCCGTACATTTCTCCAGAAGATACAAAAAGAAATCGTTTTATCCCTGCCTTAAACCCATAATTTAATAGGTTTGACGTGCCGACCACGTTGGACAACAATGTGTCAACGGGGTACAGCGAAAAGCTTGCGGGATCTGCGTTGCTCGCACAGTGGATAATATAATCCACCGAGGGAGGAAGAGTGATCAAGCTACCACTAAGGTCTTGGGCTAAAAATGAAAAAGATTCATTTTGCCAACAATATCCGAATCGTTGTTTTGCAGTATCAATATTTCTACTCAAAGCAATAATGTGATTCTGATTGTTCAGGCGTTTATTCAGCAGCATCAGGCTGTCGATCAGACAGCTCCCTAACATGCCACTTGCCCCTGTAATCATAATAGTTTTTCCCTTTAGTGCTTTTTCAATATTGATTTGCACACACAATTCATCTAGTGATTCCAAATAAGCTCTGCTCTTTTGTAAATCCAAAGAACCATACCCCCTTCGTAAATACTACCGATTATTTCTCGTTTGTCCGTAATACGCCTCTTTACCATGTTTCCTATCAAAATGCTTGCACAGTAATG
>JAQSXD010000237.1 GCA_029266295.1 Bacillota bacterium
GAACTTTGGGATATCTTCTCTCACATAATCCTGTGCGATCATTTGCATTATATCCATATTATTTCCTCCTTTCCTCATAGACGTTCTTGGTATCCATTCGCTTACCCCTTATGATTTTTATAAAAAATCGCAATTCAAGTAAGTTCTATATCCAGAGGACCGCCCGTAATACACCGTTTAATATCTTAACACAGCCATTTATATAAATCAAGCTGTTTTCTAAAGTGTTTCGATCTATTTTTGTGTTTTCTTACAAATTGTATGACTTTGCCCCATTATTAAGGAAACGCTGATTGAATGGGATGTGCGCATGTAATGAATCATTGATTCGCTGCGCTTAAGCCCTAGGGTGCGCTCTGTCATATACTTCCTTGATCCGATTCTTAGATACGGACAGATAAATCTGCGTTGCGGTGATGTCCTCGTGCCCCATAAGCTCCTGAAGAGATTTTAAATCCGCTCCGTTTTGAATCATATGTACTGCAAAAGAATTCCTCAAAGTCTGAGGCGTCAGCTTGTTTTCCAGTCCCGCTAGTACGGCATACTCCTTGAGAAGTTTCCAGAGCCCCTGCCTCGTAAAACGCCCGCCGATATAATTGACAAAAAGAGCTTTTTCGGTGCTGTGTTCATCTTTTAGCAATTTTGCCCGAACATCATAAATATATTCCTCTACGGCTGCTCTTGAGGGCCGTCCCATGGGAATAATCCTTGCTTTTCCATGTTCTCCGGTACAGGTGACAAAACCCATTCTCAAATTCACCTCGTCCAGATTCATCTCCACAATTTCGCTCACGCGAATCCCGGTGGCATAAAGCAGCTCCAAAATCGCCTTGTCCCGCAAGCCTTTCAAAGACTTGTCCGGTGAAGAAAGAAGGGTCTCAACCTCCTCAATGGTCAAATATTCGATGGATTTTCGTTCAATCCTAGGGGATTTTATATTTGCGGTTGGATTTACCGTCACATGATTTTCCAGCAGCATAAATCCATAAAACGCTCTCAGGGATGCAATTTTCCGGTTAACCGTCGCAGCCGATTTGCCTTCATTTTTTAATTTTAAAAGAAATGAAACAACCTCTGTGTTACTGGCGTCGGAAAGAGAAAGCCCCTGCCTGTCTCGGATCATATCGGAAAATTCCTGAACATCACGTTTGTATGCGTCCAGTGAATTTTGCGCCATTTTCTTTTCTGCTGATAGATAACTCATAAAGTCATTGATAAATCCGTTCATTTGGCTCTCCATAACTGATTGATTCGCCGCATCTTATGCTGCATCTAAAGTATATCGCAAGAGCAGCGCGTTTACAACAGGGTGGGGCGAAAAACATGTACTAAAATCCTTGTCTCACTCATAATTTGTAGAGAAGTACAAAGGAGGGTTCCCTATGAAACGTAATACAGTAAATAAAGCTTCCGACCTGATTCTATCCAGCCCAGCGAGCTTTGTCGCAGCTTTGTTTTTCTTTGTTTTGGGCTTATCAGCGGGAGTATTTACAGAACTTATGATGACCAGCGCAGAGAAGGAAGGTATGATTGCCTATCTTGACAAGTATTTCTTTCTGTCAAATCCAAAGGATCTTGCCTTTATAGATATTTTTATGAACTCAGCCGGAAATAATCTCGGACTTCTTATCATCATATTGCTTTCCGGTTTGACTGCCATCGGCTTTCCCATTGCCCTGGCCGCTCTCGTTTACAAAGGGATGGCCCTGGGCTTTTCTGCGGCTCTGCTCATCGATTCCATGAACTTCAAAGGAGTCGCCCTCGTATTTACGTCCATGATCCCCCAAAACCTGCTGATTATCCCTGCCATGACCCTCGCAGGTGCTGCGGCTTTGAATATTGCTTTTCACACCATATCTAATCGAAAATTTGGAATCAAAAAGAGCTTGGCAGAAAGCTCAGGCTCTTATTTGTTTCTCAATCTTTTATTTGCAGTTGCCATATTAGGAGGTTGCCTTATTGAATCGTTCCTTTCGCCATTATTGACTCGATTAATAGTATAGCGGCGATGGTTTTAGCATCTTCAATTTCATTGCTAAAAATCATTCTCTTTAGTTCAGACAGCTCATATTCCAGGATGTCGATGGCCTCGTTTTCATCAAATTCTGTCTCTCCCGGCGAAAGGTCCGTGGCCAGATAAAGGTAAATCACTTCCGTGGAATAGCCGATGGAGGAATAAAATGAGGTAATGAACTCAATTTTTCCAGCTGTATATCCAGTCTCCTCCTTCAGCTCCCTTGCTGCCGTAAGACGGTGATCTTCACCCTTTTCAATCTTTCCGGCCGGCACTTCCAGCACAGCCTTCTCTGCTGCTTTGCGGTATTGCTTCACAAGGACCATTTTTCCTTCAGGGGTAATTGCTGCAAGGGCAACGCCCCCGTTATGTTCCACAATTTCCCGATAAGAGGTTTTTCCGTCCTTCACCTCAACCTTGTCCTTCCGGACATTCAGAATTCTGCCTTCATAGATCCGTTCACTCGATATGGTCTTTTCTTCAACGATCATAGTCTCTTCCCCATTTCAATTCTCCAATTAATATATGGTGCCAAAATTGCTTCCGTTCCAGTCGTCTTTATGGCAATTTCTATTTCGTCATTGCTTTCGATTTTTCGGCGGCTGCGTAAAACGCATCCTGCACATTGCTGTGGAATCCATTGTTTTGGAGCACCTTCACAGCTTCGATGGTGGTCCCTCCCGGTGAACAGACATTTTCTCTCAGGGTTACCGGATCAATCCCAGTCTCCAGAACCATTTTGGCGGCTCCCAGAACCGACTGAGCTGCAAAAACCAGCGCCTTGTCCTTGTCCATGCCACCAGAGACAGCTGCATCAATCAATGCTTCAATATACATATAGGTATAGGCCGGGCTGCTGCCGCTGACACCGATCACCGTGTCAATCAATGCTTCTGAAACAACTTCGGCTTTTCCCACGGATCGAAACAACTCAGAAACTGCTTCGAATTCCTCGTCGGTAATGCTGTTATTTCTGCAAAGAGCACTCATTCCCTCATTGACCATTGCAGGGGTATTGGGCATCACGCGGACGATTTTGATCCCTGTAGCATCAGCAAGCTTTTCCATATAGGAAATACTGATTCCGGCTGCAATGGATACAAGAACTTGATGAGATTGATAAAGCCCTCCTATTTCAGGCAGGAGGCTGTCAAAAATGCCCGGCTTGACAGCGAGTACAATCGCATCAGCATTGTACATCAGTTCCTCCAGGCTTTCGCAGGGTGTAATTCCCTGTTCATCAGCAAGTGCCTGCAGCTTTTCCGCATCCTTATCATAGGCGAAGAGATTTTTCTGTTCTGCTGGATGCGCCTTCAGATATCCTTTGATCAGGGCCGTACCCATGTTGCCCGTTCCAATAAAACCAAATTTCATATTCTTACCTCCCCTGGCTGAAAAAGATGGTTCCCTTTTCGGTGCCATTGATTGCATTCACCAGAATATCCTTTTTCTTTCCGTTTACAAGAAGCATTGAAATACCGTACTCGTTGACTCTTCGTGCTGCCTGTATTTTTGTAACGATCCCTCCTGTTCCAAAGGCACTTGTTCCTCTAGAATCGATCTCAGTAAGCAAACCATCAATGTCATAGACTTCTTCGATGAGCTCTGCATCCTTATGATCCTTTGGATTTTTATCAAATACGCCGTCAATATCGCTCAGAATGATCAGCAGGTCGGCATTCCACAGGTTTGCTGTGAGTGCGCCAAGCGTGTCATTGTCCCCAATCTTGATCTCGTCAACACTGACACTGTCATTTTCATTGATAATAGGAACGACACCTTCGTCAACCAGAGTAAATAATGTATTTCTTATATTCAGCGTTCTAATATGATCGCCAAAATCTTCTCTTGTTAAGAGCATCTGTCCTACATGAAGGTCATAGTCAGCAAAGTACTCCTTATACGCGTTCATCAGCTCAACCTGACCGATTGCACATAGTGCCTGCTTATAATTAATATCTCCTCTGCGGCTCCATTTATTAATCGCTGCTACACCGCAAATTCCGGCGCCTGAGGAAACAATAATGACCTGCTTTCCCTCTCTGTACAAACCCGCAACCTGTTCAACAATATTATGGAGCGTCTCCTTGTTTACAAAACCTTCATCGTCTGACAACACGTTGCTTCCTATTTTTATAACAATTTTTCTGCTATCTTGAATTAAATCTCCTATTACACTCATGCTTAAACCCTTAATTCTACCTCTCCGCCAATTTCATCGCTGTATTGATCAACGATCGGCTTGATATATTCTTCGATCAGTTCTACCGTCTGATCTGCTGATCTTCCAATATAGTCTTCCGGCTTCAGAAGATCCTTGATTGCTTCCAAGGAAAGACCAAATACTTCATCTGCTGCAATCCGTTCCAGCAGATCGTTGTTCAGTCCCTCGTCTTTCACTCTCGCTCCCGCGGCCATAGAGTGTTCTCTGATCCTTTCGTGAAGTTCCTGTCTGTCTCCTCCCTTTTTTACGGCTTCCATTAAGATGTTCTCGGTAGCCATAAATGGGATCTCATTCATAATATGCTGCGTGATTACCTTTTCATGAACCACAAGACCGGTGGAGATATTTCGGCAGATATCCAGAATCCCGTCAGTTGCCATGAAAGCCTGTGGGATTACGATTCTCCTGTTTGCCGAATCGTCCAGCGTTCTCTCAAACCACTGGGTGCTTGCGGTGTCTGCCGTGTTTCCGATGCAGTTCATTACAAACCGCGCAAGAGAAGCAGCACGTTCACTTCGCATCGGATTTCGTTTATACGCCATTGCCGAGGAGCCAATCTGCTTAGTTTCAAATGGTTCTTCAACTTCTTTTAGGTGCTGCAGAAGTCTGATATCATTGGTCATCTTATGAACGCTCTGCCCGATGCCGCTGAGCATGGAAAGAACCATAAAATCGAGCTTCCTTGTATAAGTTTGTCCCGACACCGCGACAGCTTTTTTAAAGCCCAGACCTTCCACCACCATGGAATCGAGCTTTCTAACCTTTTCCATATCTCCGTCAAAGAGCTCCACAAAGCTGGCCTGTGTTCCGGTGGTACCCTTGACTCCAAGAAGAGGGAGGGTTTCAATCAATCGTTCACATTCCAGATAGTCAAAGTAGAAATCTTGAAGCCACAGGGAGGCTCGCTTTCCTACCGTCGTAAGCTGGGCTGCCTGAAAGTGAGTGAATCCGAGGCACGGCAGGTCTTTATATTCCAGTGCAAAACGGCTCAGCTGATCCATCAGGTTTACCAGTTTTTTGCGAATGACTTCCAAAGCTTGTTTCATTACAATAATGTCTGTATTATCACCCACGTAGGCACTTGTAGCACCAAGGTGTATGATCGGTTTCGCTTTTGGGCACTGCAGCCCATAGGCATAAACGTGGGACATTACGTCATGTCTCGTTTCTCTTTCTCTCTTTTCCGCTTCTTCATAGTTAATCTTATCTTCAAACTGCTTCAGCTCATCAATTTGTTCGTCAGTAATCGGCAGTCCAAGTGCCTTTTCCGCTTCAGCAAGAGCGATCCATAAGGTTCTCCATGTACCGAATTTTACATCGGAGGAAAAGATGCGAGCCATCTCTTTACTCGTGTATCTTGTGATCAGCGGATTTTCGTATCTGTCCGTACTCATTTCAATATCTCCATTTTCATTCTATTTAAAAAGCATATTAATGTTAACAATAAATTATATACTTGTTGCTACCTAAAATCAAGAATCCTGGCTTTTGTTTCTGATAAAATGCATCAATTACGTAAAAGAGACTGCGCGATTGCGCAGTCTCTTTGAATTTTCCGTTCATAAACCTATCTCGGCTCGATAATTAGCTTGATTGCAGTCCTTTCTTCACCGTCAATCAGGATATCGGTGAATGCTGGTATACAGATCAGATCGATTCCGCTTGGCGCAACAAAGCCTCGTGCAATAGCAACTGCCTTGACCGCTTGATTCAGAGCTCCTGCCCCGATCGCCTGTATCTCAGCCCCCCCTTTTTCCCTCAAGACGCCTGCCAAAGCTCCTGCTACTGAATTAGGATTTGACTTCGCTGATACTTTTAGT
>JAQSXD010000238.1 GCA_029266295.1 Bacillota bacterium
CAGACAGCAAAACCCTACCAGGGAGCATCTTGAATGTACCGTAGCAGCGTTAGAGGGCGGCAGTCATGCTGTTGCTTTTACGTCTGGAATGGCTGCCATCACTGCCTTAATGGAACTCTTCCAGCCCGGGGACCATATCATCGCTTCTGAGGATTTATATGGCGGGTCGATTCGACTGTTTGAACAGATCAATAAGAAGAACGGATTACGGTTCAGCTATGCCGACACATCAGAAGCAACGAAAATAGAAGCTTTGATTACAGAAGATACAAAGGCCGTTTTTATTGAAACACCATCGAATCCGACTATGATTGTCACCGATATCAAAGCAGTTTCAGCGCTGACCAGGCCACGTGGAATTCTTTTGATCGTTGACAATACATTTTTGACTCCATATTTTCAGAAACCTCTGCAGCTTGGAGCAGACATCATCGTTCACAGCGGAACAAAATACCTTTGTGGACATAATGACACCCTTGCAGGATTTTTAGTTACAGAAGATCAAACCCTCGGAGAGAAGCTCCGTCATCTCTTGATGTCACTGGGTTCATGTCTCTCTCCTTTTGATAGCTGGCTTTTGATCCGAGGGATTAAGACCCTTGCCATCAGAATGGAAAAACAGCAGGAAAACGCCATCGCAATCGCCCACTGGCTGAAAACTCATCCGAAGGTTAAGAAAGTTTATTATGCCGGCTTATCGGAACACCCTTCCTACGAGATTTCATCAACACAGGCTTCCGGGTTCGGATCTATGATCTCTTTCTCCGTTGACAGTGAGGCAACCGCTATACAGGTGCTGGAAAAGGTAGAACTGATTCTCTACGCAGAAAGTCTGGGCGGAGTGGAAACGCTGATTACCTATCCAATGCTTCAGACCCACGCAGACCTTTCTAAGGAAGAACGCGATGCCAGAGGGATCAATGAAACCCTGCTTCGTCTTTCCGTAGGCCTGGAATACGCAGAAGACCTCATTTCCGATTTAAAACAGGCTCTTGGATGAACAAACGCTCATTTCATTCACGATCTGTGCCAGCAGCGCTTCGCAGCCTTCTCTCACATCACTATAGGTTTCATCAAAATTCCCAGTGTACCAGGGATCTGCAATGTCCCCCGGGCGATTTGTAAAGTCCAGAAGACGTGATATTTTCCCATCTCTGTCATGGGCTATGATCCTCGAAATATTTCTTACGTTATTGCGATCCATAGCAATAATATAATCATAGCTGTCGTAATCAGCTCTCCGCAATTGAATTGCGCATTTTCCATCAGAAGAAATACCGTATTCTGCAAGTTTTCTCCTGGTTCCCCTATGTACCGGATTTCCAATTTCCTCCGTACTGGTTGCAGAAGAAGCAATAAAGAATTGCTCCTGGAGTCCCTTCTTCCGTACCATATCTTTAAAAACGAATTCTGCCATTGGTGATCTGCAAATATTTCCATGACATACAAACATAATTTTAATCATTCATTCCCTCTTTTTTGATTGCCTCTGTTTCGATAGTTCAGCAAGTTATTTCAAATCAGTTTTCTGTAATCCCTGGAAATCTGCTGGCTAGGCGATTTCTATCTCTTTATGATCCCGATCAATCATTGAGATATTACAGGCTCCGCCTAAATGGTTTTCAACGGATTTTGCCAATTCATTCAGAGCGAGTTCAAGCTCATTGGTTCTTCCTTCATCGATGGATTCGATACAAAGGAAGGCATTTTTCGTTTTTTCCGTAAGCATGGTTCTTACAGATTCCCGCCAATTCCAACACCTGCAAATAGCACCTGCATCATCTTTATAAACGATCTCACCTTCATAGGGCGGTGCATTTTCGCCGGTTCCAAGTGTTACAAAGTCTTCATTTCCAATTGCCTTAGTAAGCCTGATATGACCAGCAAATTCATCGATATCCTCTCCTCCGCAAGGCAAACCATACCGCAAGGAAACTGCGTTATAGAGATCAACCAAGGGATTAATTGCATTTAATTCGTTACCGTTTTGCACGCGTTTGAGCAAAGCTTCAATGGAGGATCTTGCCCCTTTCTTCGTCTTGAATTTTTGAAACGCCTCTCTCCATACTTTAATTACCTCATTGCTGCTGAATTCTGCGTTCTTCAAATACTTTAAGGCTTCCTGCTCCGCGCTGCGGATCATATCGATATATTGGGATTCATCCTTTATCGCGTTGTCAATATTATGGCAAACGACAATACCAATTTTTGCATTGGGAAACAGATCCCAAAACGCATCTTCCACAATAAATTTTTTCATTGGTTCATTCCTCCTTAGAGCCCAGTTTAAAAAAACTGTTTGTATAGTTGTGATTCAATACTGTTATAATTAAATACGCTGGCGCCAGAACTATGATTGGATAGAAACAATTTATCGTCAATAAAACGGTATTCTTCATGACCAATCTTAATAACACTACTGATGTCCACACTACTGCAAATCCTATAATTAATACAAATTGCAATTTTCGGTTTTTCTTTGTTAGTTCAAAGGAATTTTTCGTCATATAATAGTATATACCAAACCCCATCCCCAAAGCAATCAATGTCGAAAGAACAAACCCAGCCGTTATCTGCATTGAAAATTGGCCCGATTGAATGATATTGACGATTGCAGACGAACATACAATTTCTACAAGGTACAAGACCATAATACCATGGACAAGAACATACGATATTTCCAATCCTTTTTCATATCGTGTTTTTGAACTTCCATTTTTTATCAGTTCATCGCAGAATGCCTTATAATCCTCACCAATGACTTCAGAGAACTGCTGATTTCTCAATTGCGACTCCAGTGCCATCCCTGTTAATTCTTTCCGAATGACTTCTATGTCATATTCACATAAGTTAGAAGCTCTCAGATAGCAGACCATATCCACCATAATTGTATTGCTTTCATTTGACAATAATTTGTCTTGCTTATTATTCTCCTTACGCAACTTTTTTAGCTGATTCATTGTTTACCCTCCAATGATATAATTTTTTTAACTGTATTGGAAAGACTATTCCAATACGCTTCAAAAGAACTCAAAGTTTCTATTCCATCTTTTGTTATGAAATAATACTTTCTGCTTGGCCCCAATGGGGATGGCCTAAACTCAGCAAAGATAAGTCCTTTCTTTTCCAGCCTTACGAGCAACGGATAAATTGTACCTTCCTGGATATCTTCAAACCCGTAGTTTTTGAGCTTTTCCATAATCTCATATCCATATGTCACCTCTAAATTGATAATTTTTAAGATGCAACCCTCTAATGTTCCGCGCATTAACTGTGATTTATCAAACAATATACTTCACCCTCTTTTCAGTATGTACTACAACAGCTATATTGCGGTGCATGGTAGTGTGTCTACATTGTACCGCATAGTAGCGTTTGTGTCAACATCCGATAAATTGATTTGATAAATAAAAAGACGCCGCACTAAAATCTATTCTAGATTTTAAAAACGGCGCCGTTTTAACCATTATATGAACGTTCTATCTTTCAATTTGTATTTATTGTTTCAGAGCAGCCTGAGCAGCAGCCAATCTTGCAATTGGTACTCTAAACGGTGAGCAAGACACATAGTTCAGTCCTACTTTGTGGCAGAACTCAACAGAGGATGGATCTCCGCCGTGCTCTCCGCAGATTCCAAGTTTGATGTCAGGTCTTGCAGCCTTACCAAGCTCAACAGCCATCTTAACGAGCTTGCCTACGCCGTTCTGATCCAGTCTTGCAAAAGGATCGCTTTCGTAGATCTTTTTCTCGTAATACGCACCCAGGAAGGAGCCTGCATCGTCACGGCTGAATCCAAAGGTCATCTGAGTCAGATCGTTTGTTCCGAAGGAGAAGAATTCAGCTTCAGAAGCGATCTCATCGGCAGTGAGCGCAGCTCTTGGGATTTCGATCATGGTTCCGACCATGTACTTCAGTTCAACGCCGGATTTCGCTATAATGGCATTGGCAGTTTCTACCACAACATTCTTGACGTACTGAAGCTCTTTAATTTCGCCGATCAGCGGAATCATGATTTCAGGAACCATCTTCCACTCCGGATGTGCTTTCTGAACGTTGATAGCAGCTTCGATAACAGCTGTAGTCTGCATTTCAGCAATTTCTGGATAGGATACCGCCAGACGGCAGCCTCTGTGTCCCATCATCGGATTGAATTCGTGCAGTGAGGTAATAACAGCCTTCAATTCAGCAACTTCCATCTTCATCTCTTTTGCAAGCGCTGCGATGTCGTCTTCATCTGTAGGCAGGAATTCATGAAGCGGTGGATCCAGGAACCGGATGGTAACAGGATAACCCTGCATTGCTTCGTAAATGCCCTCAAAGTCGCCTCTCTGCATGGGAAGCAGCTTCGCCAGAGCGGTTCTTCTCTGTTCTTCCGACTTGGATACAATCATCTCTCTCATGGCCGCGATTCTTTCTGAATCAAAAAACATATGCTCCGTTCTACAAAGGCCAATCCCTTCTGCACCAAATTTGATGGCCTGAGCCGCATCCTTCGGTGTGTCGGCATTGGTTCTAACCTTTAAGGTTCTGTACTTGTCTGCCCATTCCATGATGGTGTTGAAGTTGCCGGAAATTGATGCTTCAACGGTCTTAATCGCCTCACCGTATATTTTTCCGGTGGAACCATCCAGAGAAATCCAATCTCCTTCATGGAATTCCTTCCCGCCAAGGGTAAAGACTTTCGCCGCTTCATTGATTTTAATTTCACCGCATCCAGATACACAGCAGGTTCCCATTCCACGGGCAACAACTGCAGCATGAGAGGTCATTCCGCCTCTGACAGTCAGGATACCCTGAGCATAGTGCATTCCTTCTATATCTTCAGGAGAGGTTTCAAGACGAACGAGGATTACTTTTGCGCCTTTGTTTACGGTCCAGTCAGTAGCGTCTTCTGCTGTAAACACGACCTGTCCACAAGCAGCTCCAGGGGATGCAGGAAGTGCGGCACCGATCGGCTCGGCAGCTTTGAGGGCAGCTGTGTCAAATTGAGGATGCAGTAATGCATCAAGCTGTTTTGGGTCAATCATCTTAACTGCATCTTTTTCTGCGATCATGCCTTCCTCTACGAGATCACAAGCGATTTTGAGGGCAGCAGCAGCAGTTCTCTTTCCGTTTCGTGTCTGAAGCATATAAAGCTTGCCTTCTTCAATGGTGAATTCCATATCCTGCATGTCTTTATAGTGCTTTTCCAGTGTATAAACAATTTTATAGAATTCATCGTAAACCTCAGGATTTTGATCCTTCAGCTGATCGATAGTCTGGGGAGTTCTGATTCCTGCAACAACGTCTTCACCTTGTGCATTCATCAAAAATTCACCGTACAGCTTTGCTTCTCCGGTGGATGGATTTCTCGAAAAAGCTACGCCAGTTCCGGAAGTGTCACCCATATTTCCGAACACCATAGACTGTACGTTAACAGCAGTTCCCCATGAGGATGGGATGTCGTTCATTCTTCTGTAATAGATCGCTCTCGGATTATTCCAGGATCTGAATACTGCCTTGATTGCACCAAACAGCTGCTCTACAGGATCACTGGGGAAATCTACGCCGATTTTGTCTTTGTAAGCTTCCTTAAACTGTCTCGCAAGCTCTTTCAGATCATCAGCATCGAGTTCGGTATCCATATGTACGCCCTTCTTTTCTTTCATCTCATCGATGAGCTTTTCAAAGTAGGCCTTTCCAACTTCCATAACAACGTCGGAATACATCTGAATGAAACGGCGGTAGGAGTCATATGCAAAACGCGGGTTGTTTGTTTTCTTTGCAAAGCTTTCAACAACTTCGTCGTTTAAACCAAGGTTCAGAATGGTATCCATCATACCAGGCATAGAAGCCCTGGATCCGGATCTTACTGAAACAAGCAGCGGATTTTCCAGTTCACCGAATTTTTTTCCGGTTATCTTTTCCATCTCGCCGATGTACTGCATAATTTCAGCCTTGATTTGGTCATTGATGGTTTCACTGTCAGCATAGTATTGAGTACAGGCCTCAGTTGTAATTGTGAAGCCCTGCGGAACAGGCATGCCCAGGTTTGTCATT
>JAQSXD010000239.1 GCA_029266295.1 Bacillota bacterium
GAAGCGGTAACGTCTCATTAGGAATAGATCTCTGCACGTGTGTATCTATCAAAAGTTAGGTATTTGCTTAATGAGGTCTTATCCGATTTCTCTTTTAAGCGCCTTTTTCTCTTTCCCTTTTATTCCCGGTGCTCTTTCTTTCAGCCGCGAAGTCACTTTCTTTCCATCATCCAGTAAGGTATATACCACCGGAATGACCAGCAAGGTCAACAGTGTGGAGGAAATCAGTCCGCCGATGATAGCAATTGCCATGGGCTGACGCATTTCCGATCCCATGCCGGAATCCAGCGCCGACGGGAGCATACCGAAAATCATGGCCAGGGTCGTCATCATAATCGGCCGCAGACGTATCATCCCCGCTTCCAGAATTGCTTCTTTTCTCTCTAAACCATCCTCTCGCCGCTTCTTGATAAAGTCTACCAGCAGAACTGCATTTTTCGTAACCAGCCCCATCAGGAAGATGATTCCGATGAGCCCAACCATACTCAGTCCGGCCCCAGTGACAAACAGGGCAATCATCGCGCCAATGACAGCCAGCGGCAATGAGACCATAATGGAAAGGGGGTCAATCCAGCTTTCAAACTGGGCAGCCAGAATCAGGAATACAAACAGGATTCCCAGAATCATTGCCTGGCCAAGATCTCCCACGCTCTCCTGCATCATCTGCTGATCGCTGCCGGAACTAACAGTAATTCCATCCGGCGGCGGAAGTTCCTTATGCAGCTTATCCAGAAAGGCACTGCTAAGCTGCGAGGATGTAATTCCTTCGTAATTGGCCTGGACCTGGATATCACGGACCTTGTCATAACGGTCAATCTGGGAAGATGAGGTTCCGTATTCTTTGGTTACGAGCTGCTCGATGGGTATCATCCCGCCGGTCGTTGAACTTGCCAGATAGATCCCTCCGACATTGTCCAGGCTGGCGCTCTGGGCATTGTCAACGCTGACCTTCACATCAATTCGGTCTCCGTCTTCTTCATATTGCCCCACTGCCACCCCGTTGAAAAGAATGCCTAAGGTGCCTGATACACTGGATGGAGCCACGCCCAGGTCCGCGGCAGCGTCACGGTTGACCAGAATTGTGGTTTCGGGTTTTCCCGCTTTATAACTGATTCCTACATCCACCGCACCGGGAATTCCGGCAAGGAGCTGCTTTGCCTTCTGGCTGTATGCCAGAAGCTGATCGAAATCCTCTCCCTGGAAGTGAAGAGAAAAGTTTTTGCCAGAGGAGCTAGCCATGCTGGACGTTCCCGTCACGGAAAGATCCAGTCCTGAAATCAGTTTGATCTTTTTACGCATTTGGGCGGCAATCTCATCGGAACTCAGTTTTCGCTCCTCTTTATCCGTCAAATCGAGGTTTAGGCTGATACGATCTTTTTCTACCGTTGTATATACAGAATTCACGTCAGGGTACCGGCTGACGATCTCCTCCACCTGCTTTGCCTTTGCCTGCGCTGCAGCAAGGGACAGGCCCGAATCCAGATCAGCGGAAACGGTTATGGTTCCGTTATCCTGAGAAGGGGTAAACTCCATACCCATCATTGGAATCAGCACCAGGCTGAAAACAAACAGCGCAAGGGTAACCAGAATCGTTTTTTTCCGGTGCTCTAAAATCACATCCAGAATCTTTTTATAATAACTGCCCAGACGATCAAATTGATGGTTGAACCAGGCAAGGAATTTTCCGAGTATGCCTCTCGGCTCGTGATCTTCCTCTTCTTCTCTGATATATTTGGCAGACATCAGCGGCACAAGGGTAAAGGAAACGAACAGAGAAACAAGCACTGCAACGGCGATGGTTAAACCAAACTCCCGGAAAAATGACCCCAAAATCCCTGACATAATGGACATGGGAAGGAACACCGCTACAATGGTAAGGGTGATTGCAAGAACCGCAAGGCTGATTTCTCCTGTAGCCTCTTTTGCGGCCTGGAGTGGGGTCTTGCCCATACGAAGATGTCTTACAATATTTTCAATGACTACGATGGCATCATCCACCAGCAGCCCCACAGACAGTGACAGCGCCATCAGGCTCATGGTATTCAGGGTAAATCCCATCATCTTCATGGCCGCGAAGGTTGTGATAATGGAAGTGGGAAGGGAAATGGCACTGACCACGGTGCTGCTTAGCGTTCTGAGAAACAAAAAGATGATTACTACGGCCAAAATACAGCCTTCTACCATCGTACTCTCAACGCTTTCCACAGAAGAACGTATGAACTCCGAATTATCGCTTACCACATTGATGTGAATTCCCTGCGGCAGTGAGGCTTGCATCTGAGAAATCTTCGCTTTGATATCGTCGGTTACGGCAACAGTATTGGTTCCTGACTGCTTGACAATATCCATTCCGATACATTCTGTACCATCATAAAATGAGATGCTCTCTTTCTCTTTATATCCGTCAACGACCTCTGCAACTTCACCCAAGCGAATTTCTGTGCCGCCTACGCTGGCAATGATGACATTCTCAAATTCTGCAGCATTCTTCATGCCGCTGTATGTACGAAGTGTAACCTCACGGGAGCCATCAGAGACCTTTCCGCTGGGAATGTCGATATTATCACTGCTAAGGCCCCCGACGACCTGATTGATGGTCAGGTTCAGCGCTGCCAGCCGCTCTTTGTCCACGTTGATCTGGATTTCCCGTTCCAGCAAACCATAGGTATCTATAGAGCCTACGCCTTCTACTGCGTTTAATGCGGGTACAATGGTCTCATCCACCAGTTCCGAAAGAGCAGCTTCCTCCAAATCACCGCTGACCGCCAGAGAAAGGATGGGCATGGCGTTGAAATCTACTTTTGAGATGACCGGCTCCTGAATATCGTCAGGCAAAGAACCGCGTATGCTGCTCATTTTAGCTCTAACATCCTGCGCTGCAGCATCTGAGTTTCTAGAGCTGTCAAATTCGATGGCCGTCATGGAATAGCTTTCCCCAACGCGGCTTGTAATGTGTTTCACCCCTGAAATTTGGCCTACCGCATCCTCTACGACCTTTGTTACTTTGGATTCCATCTGATCCGGAGACGCTCCCGGCAGAACTATGTTAATCATTGCATAGGGCAGGTCTGTTTCCGGCATATCGTTCAGGTTCAGCCCCAGAAAACTGACAATTCCTACAGCCAGCAGAGCAATGATGACTACGATTGCGAAAATTGGTCTTTTTAAACTGATATCGGTAAGAAACATATTACTTCCCCTCTCCGATCACAGTGACCTGGTCTCCATCCTGGAGCGAATTTAAATTGGTAACAATGAGTTGGTCTCCCTCCTGAAGCCCGGAAGTGATTTCGATCATGTCTTCCGACAGCTCCCCAATGGTAACAGAAACACGACGGGCAGTATCATTCTCAATGGTGAATACCGAATAATTCCCCTCGGTTCCGGCAACTGCCTTCATGGGAACGGCCAAAACCGGAGCCTTATCCTGGCTGAGAATTTCAACATAGCCAAAGGTACCCGAATTTAACGCTCCGCCTGTGTTATCAACTCTGACCAGACAATCAAATGCTCTGGTCTGACTGTTTGCTGAAGCAGCGATGGTTTCTACGATCCCTTTATATTCTGTCCCTGCATTTTTATCCAGTCTTAGAATGACTTCCTGACCTGCAGCAACCTTTCCCAGATCCTCCTGCATCAGCTGGATTTCTGCCTTGATGTTTTTATTGTTATTGACTGTTGCTATGACCGCACCCGGGTTCAGGTACTGGCCGACACTGATGTTTTTTGCACTGATTTCTCCCGCTATGGGCGCTTTAATCACACAATCATTCAACGAGTTTGTAATATCCTGAATACTAACCTGCTTTAACTGGACATTGGCCTGGGCCGTCTTATATGCGCGCATTGCAGTCTCATAGGATGTTTTGGAGCAGGCTCCTTCCGCATACAACTGTGATGCAATATCATAGTCGCTCTTTGCAGAGTCCAGACTCAATTCCAGCTTGCTCAGATCGATTTGTGCTGTTCTCAGCTGATTCTGCAGGTCCTTGTCATCCAGATACGCCAGCGGCTGCCCCTGGGACACGATGTCGCCGTTCTCAAAGCTGACTTGCGTAACCTGGCCGGAGGTCCCGCTGCTTACGGCTGCTGCTTCAGCCGGCTTTAGGTTTGCTTTATAAATTAATCCCCCTAATGAATTTGTTAGTTTCACCGCTTCTGTTTCCACGGTAACAATATTGCCTGTTGCCTCCATCCCCTCAGGCGGTTTTTTCTCTGCGAAAATATTGAATCCCGTAAAGAGTACTACGATTAATATGACAGCTATGATTAATATCTTTTTCTGACCGAACAACTTCTTTAAATTAATCCGGCTTGTTTTTTCAACATTTCCCATTGATTCCTCCATTTAATTCTTTCTCATACACACTCTGAGAAATTCAATTTATCCGACTAATATTATGATAAAATTGATTTATTAAATCATTGTTAAACTATCATTAATTGAACATTAAGTTTCAATTATTTTCTTAATGTCCAGTTAATATAACGCGGATACAATTGATTTATGGGAGAAAACTGATACGGATTGGAGGAATATCTTGTATGTTCAATATTCTTGTTGTTGAGGATGATGCAAAGCTCGGCAGCATTTACAGCACCATCCTTCGGATGAATAAATATAATCCCTTTATTGCGGATAACGGGCTGGTGGCTCTTGAAATTTTGGACAAAGAATACATTGACTTGATCATCACGGATGTCATGATGCCTGGAATGGACGGTTTCGAACTGACAGAGACCCTCAGAGAGCACGGCTATAATATGCCGATTCTAATGATCACAGCCAGGGAAAGTTTTCATGATATGCAAAAGGGGTTCCTGTCAGGAACCGATGATTATATGGTGAAGCCTGTCAATTGGGATGAAATGATTCTGCGGATCGGAGCGTTGCTAAGGCGGGCGCGAATTGTGAACGAACGTAGGATTGCCTGCGGCACAACCATCCTTGACATGGACTCTCTGACAGTAGTGCAGGGAGATGAGATCAGCATCCTTCCGCTGAAGGAATTCTTGCTCTTGTTTAAACTAATTTCCTCTCCGGGAAAGATCTTCACCAGGCAGCAGATTATGGACGAAATTTGGGGAATGGATACCGCCTCTGACGAGCGCACGGTGGATGTCCACATCAATCATCTGCGAGAACGGTTTAAGAATTGCAGCGATTTTGAAATCATTACAGTGAGAGGACTGGGATATAAGGTGGTGAGAGCAGAATGAAGAAGATCACATTTCCAAGCTTATGGGCTGCCTTCGTAATCTTCGTTTTTTTTAACATCATTTTTAGTTCTCTTCTTGTGGTATTCATCGTTTATATCATGGCATATTGGGGCATTGCTGATGACATCAAAAGCCCAAAGGCTTTTTATACCTTACTGGGTGTCCTGATGATCAGTGTCATGATTGCGAGCCCTATCAGTTATTTTATCGGGAGGCATATATTTAAGCCAATCAATCATATCAGCAGAGCTATGACCAATGTGGCGAAGGGAGATTTCAGCGTGCGTCTTCATTACAACGGTACGGTAAGAGAATTAGAAAGGATGTCTGTTAATTTTAACACAATGGTACACGAGCTTGGTCATATGGAGTCCTTACGGAATGATTTTGTGGTGACTGTATCTCATGAATTCAAAACGCCCCTTGCAGCCATTGAGGGTTATGCAACAATTCTTCGAAATCCGGAGCTTACTTTGGAAGAATATCGGGAATTTCTCCAAAAGATAACCGAGAGTATCAAGCAGCTGGCCCATCTGTCCAGCAGCATCCTGATGATTTCCAATCTGGAAAATAAAGAGATGATTACAGAAAAGAAACGATTCCGCCTGGATGAGCAAATCCGTCAGGCCGTACTTTTGCTGGAGCCGCTCTGGACATGCAAGAGTCTGACACTTAATATCGATCTGGATCATGTAATGTATTTCAGTAACGAAGAGCTGCTGATGCAAGTGTGGATTAATCTCATCAATAACGCCGTCAAATTTACCCCAAAGAACGGTGAGATCAATATTCTGCTGAAAGAGTCTG
>JAQSXD010000240.1 GCA_029266295.1 Bacillota bacterium
ATGCTGCCGTCGGCGTTGAAGGTTAAAAGAACGCCGGATATGGAATCCGTGGGAAGATCTGAGGTTTTCCATAGACAGCTAATCCCTTTGGCTCTGACAATGCCGTTTTCCAGCTCGATTCGTGCACCTTCATCCCATTGAATCAACGTCTTTAATCGATCCAGACATGCTGCCGGGTTTCCAGTATTGCTAGTGGTTGAATGAACGAGAGTAGGTGTCGTATCGCCTGGAAGAATTGCATTTTTCTGCCTCAGTGTAAAGAGGTCCTCATTGAGCGCTTTGGCTAGTTTGTCCATGGCTCTTTCCATGCAAAAGGTATATGTCTCATGGCCGAAGCCGCGGAAGGAGGTGGAATAGGGATGATTGGTATAGACACATAGGGAGTCGCACCATACATTTTCAATCTTGTAAGGGCCAGTGCAATCCACAGCGATGGCCTTTGCCATTCGCGGTCCAATATCTGCATAAGCCCCTGTGTCTAAAAGAAAGGTCATTTCCGCAGCCTTCAAGTAACCGTCTTTTGTGGCGCCAAGCCTCACCTGGGCTTCTACGCCAATGCTTCCCGGGGAGGAAGTAATGTCTTCTTCTCTTGTGTTAGAAATTTTTACAGTCTGTCCGTTCACTGCCTTCGATGCCAGATAAGCCAGAATTTCCAATGTCATTGCAGCCTTCCCGCCAAATCCGCCCCCCACGAGCGGGGTTTTGACTGTAACTTTACTTTCATCAAGGTTGAAATACTGACTGATCATTTTTTTTACGGTGTATGGGCTTTGGGAGGATGTGGTGATTACCACCTGGCCGTCGGAATGAATCGATGCCTTCGCATTCCGGGTCTCCATTGCAATATGATCTGATTTTGGCAGCATAAAACTGCCCTCCACAACAATTTCACTTTCTTCCCAGCCCTGAGCCATATTGCCCTTTCTGATTTTAATACGCTCGGCGATATTCGTTTTGGGTTCAGGGTAGACATCCTCTACCGCCTTTTTATATTTTCCAAGTCCCTCATGGATCAGAGGGGCATCTTTCTTAATTGCTTCGGAAGGGGTTTGAACCACGGGAAGCGGAGAATAATCTACCTTTATCTTGGTCACTGCTTCTGCAGCTGCCCTTTCGCTAAACGCTACCACAAGTGCTACCGGCTCTCCAAAATACCGTACTTTACCCACGGCCAGAGGCGGGCGGTCTTCTAATATGGAGCCGATTTGAACGGCACAATCCTTTCCCGTAAGGACCGCCTTTACGCCGGAGACCTTGAAAGCTTCTGCTGTGTCAATGGATTTTATTTCTGCATGGGCGTGGGGGCTGATCAGAATTCTGGCATGCATCATTCCAGCGGTTATACTGTCCCCGGTATATAATGCGCAGCCTGTAACTTTGTCCCATGCTTCTTGACGTTGTAGATCAGATCCGATTGATTTCAAAGAAAACACCTCCTTATATACTGCTTAGGGTTGCTCATTCAGAGATTCCTATGCAGTATTGAAAGGATTTAGAGAATCAAGGGAGAGAAGTAACGTTCAATTTGTGATGTTGTTCCTGTACTTCCGGTAATAGAACTATCTGGATAATCCTTTCATATAATGAAGGAATCGGATGTGAATGAAGAAATCAGAATCATGCAGCGCTTCAAGAAGGGGGGGTACTTTTGAACTTTGAAACCCAGGAAATGATAACCCTGCCGGTTCAGGATAATTTTTGCTTTAGCTTTGAACAGATGAACATTAACAGTACTTTTCAAGGGCTCTGGACAAGGCTGGCGGTCTTGATGAGAAGTTCCATTTATTCATCTCTGCTGGATCTATCCAATAAAGAAGTCGTAATGAATGCAGTTTTCCAGCTGCCTGGAGAATTTAAGGATTCGTTTCAGATGTTTTACGGAGCGGAGGTATCGCAGCGATATGCGAACCTGTTTACTAACTTTCTGGCAAGAAGCTCCGAGGTTGTAGACGGTGTAAAATCCGATCATCACGATATGGTTGATCAAGCCACAAGGGGATGGTATCTGGCAGGTAATCAGATTGCAACCTTTCTGGGAACCATCAATTTGTTCTGGGACAGCAGACAGTGGAACCTCCTTCTAAGCCAGTACATTAATCTTAAAGTCCAGATGATTTTGTCTATTGCAACGGAAGATTATCAAAAAGAGATGGACCTTCTAAACCGAATTTTTGATCTGACTTCCATTATGGGTTCCTATATGGCGAGGGGGGTCATTGCCAGAGAACTGCAAAAGGCGGGTAGCTAAAACGAAATCAGTGTTAAATTTTGGTTAAATTTTTGATTATTCTGATTTCTTTATCTTTTTGAGGGTAGTTAATCTATAATTACACAAGGGGTGCAGGAAAGGATGACTTCGCCTGTTCGAAAGATATGACGGACAAGCCTTCTGCAAAGGGGGTAAGAGAGGGGGAATTTCAATTTTACTGTAAAGGAGAGAGACTTGATATGAAAGAAAAAGCCCTGAATTTTGAAGATGGCAAAGGGAATCAAAACGGCAGCAAAACAAAAAATGAACACAACAAACAAAAACATGGCGGAAAAATCGGAAAGGGCAAGGGGACACTGCTTACGAAAATTCTGCTGTATATCGGAATCCCGATTCTGGCGGCATACGGAGTATCGTCATTCATTACACTGAATACGGTAAACAAAACCATAACCGATCTGACGACGAAACAGCTGGTTTCCGAATCAGAGGCGGCAGCCAAGGATATCGGGGGAAGGTTTAATGAATACCTTAAAATTACGGAGACAATGGCTCAAAGCAGCCAGCTGGAGGATGTCGTACTAGAACTGCAGCCAGGTATGACTGCGGATCTTGCTCCTTCCTTCAAAAGGGCTGAGAATTCGCTGGCAAGTGTTAAGGCAATGGAGCCAGAGACGATTATCGAAGCATGGGTTGCGGATGTGGATACCAATCAGCTCGTACTTTCTAATGGTTATTTTTCAAGCCCTGATTGGGTAGCGATTAAAAGGCCCTGGTTTATTCAAATGGCAGAAGCCAATGCACCGACCATGACCTCTCCCTATCTGGATGCGTTGACCGGAAAGCTAGTTGTAACCGCAGTCACTCCGATTTACAGGGAGGGCACCAATGAGATTATCGGTGCGGCGGGTCTTGATTTTTTGCTTGATGGAATTTCAGCGACCATCGCAGGCTATCAGCTTGGAAAAACTGGATACTTTATTCTTGCCGACAGTACGGGACAGATCATCTATCATCCCAGCAAAGACTATCTAAATACAAATGTCAAAGATGCGGATTTGTCCGATAACGTAAAGGATGCAATCTTAGGGCATCAGACGGGAAGTATTGAATACACCGATGGAAATCAAGAAATTCACGGGTACCTTTCGGCGGTGGGAGCTACCGGTTGGACCGTTGCAACGGCACTGCCCAATCAGGAGTTTCACAGTACATATCATTCGTTACAGCGCTTAACCTTAGGAATTATTTTTGCAGTATTACTTATCATAGGAGTAATGATTGTCGCTGTTTCAAGAAGAATTGTGACGCCTGTTCGGCAGCTGGCGTTTATTGCTCATAAGCTTGCAGTAGGGGATGTAGACGTTGAGACAAACCGGGTTAAAGCGATGAGCAGCGAGCTGGATGAGCTTGCCGGGGCATTTACTGCAATGGCGGATAATATCAGGGAGCAGTCAAAGGCTGCGGAGCGAATCGCAGCAGGCGACTTATCGGTGCAGATTCAGGCAAGATCAGAAAAAGACGTTCTTGGATTTAGCATGGCTTCGGTGATCGAGACATTAAAGAATCTGATTGAAGAAGCAGGCGGACTGAATGCAGCTGCGGCTTCCGGTAAACTGGAAACCAGAGGAGATACCGAGCGGTTCAGCGGAGGATATCGGGAGATTATTTCAGGAATCAACAGTACCCTAGATGCGCTGATTAAACCGCTGAAGCTATCTGCAAACTATATTGAACGAATCAGCAAGGGAGATATACCGGAAAAGATTGAAGAGGAGTACCGGGGAGACTTCAATGAGATTAGAAATGATCTCAATCAGTGCATCGAGGCAATTCAGGCACTGGTTGAAGATGCCGGAGAGCTTGCATCAGCGGCTCAAGATGGCAGGCTTCAGGTTCGGGCAGACGGATCAAAGCACGGCGGAGATTTCCGAAGAATTGTAGAGGGCTTCAACGGAACGCTGGATTCGGTCATTAACCCCTTGACGATTACAGCGGGTTATATCCAGCAAATCGGCAACGGCAGCATTCCGGGAAAGATTACAGATACATTCCATGGAGATTTCAACGAACTCAAAGAGAGTATTAACGCCTGCATCGACGGACTTGGCGGGTTAAAGGAGTCAAGGGATGTTTTGAAGAAGATGAGCGTTAACGATTATTCTGTCCTGGTACGGGGGGAATATAAAGGCATTTTCGAGGAAATTGCAAGCTCTGTAAACGGAGTCTCGGATCGGGTCAAAAATAGCATCAGAATTATTAACAATGTATCCATCGGGAATCTGGAAGATTTATCAGAACTCAGGGTAATTGGAAGACGAAGTGACAACGATACGCTGGTACCGGCTCTGGTTACGATGATGGAGAACATTAAAGCACTGGTGGAAGAAACCGCTACGCTGTCGGAAGCATCGATACAAGGAAGGCTTACGGTTAGAGGAAATACCGGCAGATTCGAAGGGGAATTTGAGAAGATCATCGAAGGAATCAATCGGACGATGGATGCTGTCATTGAGCCGATTAATGAAGCAGCAGGCGTTCTGGAACAGATGGCTGAAGGGCACTTGAATGTACTGATGGAAGGCAATTATCAGGGAGATTACGCAAAAATCAAGGAGGCTTTGAATGCTACCATCGGAAATCTGCAGGCGTATATCGGAGAACTTTCCCATGTACTTTCTAAGATTGGCGAGGGAAATCTCCAATTGGCAATCGAATCTGAGTACAAAGGTAACTTTGTCGAAATTAAAAACTCATTGAACGGAATTATCTCTTCTCTGAGCGAAGTATTTGGCAATATAGGTGAAGCTGCAAATCAGGTGAATGCGGGAGCCCGTCAGGTGTCCGACGGAAGCCAGACCCTGTCCCAGGGCTCTACGGAACAAGCCAGCTCTGTGGAGGAATTATCTGCCTCAATATCAGAAATTGCTTCTCAGACAAAGCAAAATGCAGTCAACGCCAATCTTGCAAATGAACTCGCCAGTGAGGCAAAGGAATTTGCACAGAAGGGGAATGCGCATATGAAAGAGATGCTGAATTCTATGGAGGAAATCAACGCATCGTCGGCAAATATCTCTAAAATAATAAAAGTAATCGACGACATTGCTTTCCAGACCAATATCCTCGCTTTGAATGCTGCGGTGGAAGCCGCTAGAGCCGGCCTTCATGGGAAAGGCTTCGCTGTTGTTGCAGAGGAAGTGCGCAATCTGGCGGCAAGGAGTGCAAAAGCGGTAAAGGAAACATCTGAACTAATCGAAGGTTCCGCAGCCAAGGCAAGTGCCGGAACAAAGATTGCCAAGGAAACGGCAGAAGCTCTTGATGGGATTGTTGCTAAGGTGGGAGAAGCTGCAGACCTGGTAAGCGATATTGCTGAGGCGTCAAATGTGCAAGCTACGGGAATCGCCCAGATCAACAAGGGAATCGAGCAGGTATCAATGGTAATTCAAAACAATTCGGCTACGGCGGAGGAAAGCGCAGCTGCAAGTGAAGAATTGTCTTCTCAGTCCGAGTATTTGAGAGAAATGGTGGGAACCTTCCAAATCAAGGGTTTGGCTGCACCTGCTCAGAACAAACAGCTTTCAGCTCCTGTGCACAGCAAGGGAGTGCCAGTTTCTGAGCTGAAACGCAGGCAAAGTCCTCCGACAATCTTACTCGGAGGAGAATCGGACAAGTATTAGTCATTTTAATAAAAAGATCGGGATACCCGGTCTTTTTGTTTGTATGACGGGCATGCCGTCAATGTGTGGTGAAAGTCCACAAGGGGCGTAGTTGCCGACGAACCCAAAAGCGACTTGCAAGTTTCACATCGTGAGG
>JAQSXD010000241.1 GCA_029266295.1 Bacillota bacterium
CGTTTTCCGCATTTCCTATAAGCTGAATTCGTTTTTCTTCAAAGTAATCATAAAATCCCGATAGCTGAAGACCGCTCCGGTTGCTTTCTATTAGGCTTATTTCTGTATCATCAGCACCTTGGCTGAGAACTTTTAAATGAAAGATATCAACAAGATCGGTAACTTTTACGCCCATTTTTCTATCCCCTCCGAATTTTGAAATTATAGTTCATTATACAATAGCTGGAGCTTTTATGATAGCTGCTGAAGGAAACCTGCTTGAGATATTTTTTCAATTGATAGCTCTTCGTATTGCTTCTCCTTTAACACTTTTGCCAACCTCTTCATATAATTATACTATACCAAAATAGCATCGTATTATGTCTTGTCCGAACGGTGCTGCGGTGAATCTAATATAAAAAGGTGATTGGAATGTATAGAAATAAACTTTGTGATTGCAGTCAATGCAAACAAGTGGATTCAATCGAAGAAATCCAAAAAGGCATATACAAAATAGAAGATGGAATCAAAATGATTCAGAAGGGTTTGGACCTCATTTGCTGTTGCAGAATACGGGAAGGCATTAAGTGTATCGAAGAAGGGCTTTGTAAGGTTGAAAAAGGCCTGGAGGACGTTATCGCAGGATTGTCTGATTTTGAGTTTGAATGCGATTACAGAAGTAATGAAGCGATCAAAGCAGGCGTTTGCGGCATTAAGGACGGCATCAAGGGAGTAAAACAGGGTCTGTGCGAACTTCAAAACTGCTGCCTCTGCGAAGGGATTGAAAGTGTCCGTGAAGCGATTCCTGAGCTTGAGGAAGGTCTGTGCATGCTTGTAAAAGGTGTTAATGACGTAATTGATGAAAGGGAT
Organism: Bacillota bacterium; assembly: GCA_029266295.1. Taxonomy (GTDB): domain Bacteria; phylum Bacillota; class Clostridia; order Peptostreptococcales; family Anaerovoracaceae; genus Anoxybacterium. Next base: position 850 of record JAQSXD010000241.1, read on the forward strand.
TCGAGAAAAAAGCATAAATGTTATTAGGAGAGCCCTGAACGACTTGGGATGATTCTTCGTTCATTTTACTTATACAAGGGGTTAGGTTGTCTCTCCGCACAAGAAGATAAGAGATAGATAAGGATCAATTATTTCTCCATCAGCCGTTCAACGAATTACTTCGGTGCGGCTGTTTTTTTTTGCACTGCTAAAATCTTATTGACACGAAAATAGTGATGTGATAGACTAAAAAATTGTTTAATTGATTGCTTGACAGTACCTTTCAGTTTGGCTTATACTTATAAGTAAGACTGGAGGACTCTACCATGTTTGCCATAGGAGATAAAATCGTGTATCCTATGCACGGAGCCGGAATTATCGAAGAAATTGAAGAAAAACTGATTCTCGGCGAAAGTAGGAAATATTATATTTTAAAGATGCCGTTCGGAGACATGAAAATTATGATTCCTGTTGATAGCAGCAATGATAATGGTATCAGGGCTATTATTACAGTTGATGAAATTAACGCGGTCATGGATATTCTGAGCGCGGGTTCCAGTGAGATGTCGAACAACTGGAACAGAAGGTACCGTGAGAATATGGAGAAATTGAAGACCGGCGACATATGCAGCGTTGCCGAGGTCGTCAGGAACTTAATGCGGACAGACCGGGAGAAGAAACTTTCTACCGGTGAAAAGAAAATGCTTTCCAACGCGAAGCAAATTCTCGTCAGCGAAATCATTCTGGTCAAGGAAATTGACCCGGAAGCTGCAGAGGAGATCATAAACAAGTCTGTATAAAGAGTGTCCGGTTGAAAAACAGAATATAAGGGGGATTAAAAAGGGTTAATGATAAAAAAACTAATTAGAATTATTTTCAGCTTGGTCGGAGTATTGTTTGGATACGGAGTTTTTTTGCTAGGGAGATTTTTGATCGAGGGGTCCAGTCTCGCGGGCAAGATTATGGCCACAGAGACACAGGAATTTATTGCAGCGTTATGCTGCGCCTTATTATTTGGACTTATTTTTTATTTATTGACGCCTGTGTTTGGCCGTCATGGTCAAAATTTAGCCAAAAATATTGAGACAGATCTTCAAAAGGTACCTACCAACGAAATCGTAACCGGAACATTCGGATTGATTATCGGCTTAGTCATCGCATTCTTGATCAGTCAAATTTATAGCGGAATCGATATCTTTTTTATCGGAACAGTGCTGTCGGTTTTTACCTACATTTTTTTGGGTTATCTCGGGATTGTGGTTGCTACCAGAAAAGGCAAGGATCTCATACCGGTTTGGCTTTCTGTAAAGAAAGGAACGCCTTCGAAAACCAAAGGCAAATCAGGGGATGCAACTCCTAAAATCTTAGACACCAGCGTCATTATTGACGGACGGATTGCTGATATTATGAAGACCGGCTTCATCGAGGGTAACATCGTTATCCCGGAATTCGTTCTTGTTGAGCTTCGTCATATTGCCGATTCCTCCGATGGTCTTAAAAGAAACCGCGGCCGCAGAGGATTGGACATTCTGAACAGGATTCAGACTGAATACGGAATTGAAATTTATAACACGGTAGCGGAAAAATCTCTGGATGAGATTCCTGAGGTGGACGTTAAACTGTTGAAACTCGCCCAGATGATGAATGGGAAGGTCGTGACCAATGATTTTAACCTGAATAAGGTTGCGGTGATCAAAGGCGTAGAAGTATTGAACATTAATGAACTGGCCAATACGTTAAAGCCAGTGGTACTTCCGGGTGAAGATATGACACTGTTCCTCGTCAAAGAGGGGAAAGAATCCAATCAGGCGGTAGCCTATCTGGATGATGGAACCATGATCGTTGTAGAGGAAGGCAGAAGATTCATCGGTCAGACCATTCATGTGACGGTAACCAGTGTGCTGCAAACTGCAGCGGGCAGAATGATTTTTGCAAAGCCAAAAAGATAGTCGGAATTAATTTTTTATTTGAAACGAGAATAGACAAATGACAAAGGAAGTCAAAACTGCTGTCATCATACCTGCCGCCGGTTCGGGATCAAGAATGGGCGGCGGTATTCCGAAACAATACGGAAAACTTGGCGGTATGTCCATCCTAGCAAGAACTGTGAAAGCCTTTGCCGATCAGAACGAAATTCATGACATTATTATTGTTACAAACGGGGATTTTATCGGTCGGTGCCGCAAAGAACTTGGTACCTTGAAACTACTCGGAAAAGTCAGGGCGATTATTCCGGGAGGCAAGGAACGACAGGATTCCATTTATGAAGCGGTCCGCCAGCTTCCCGATGATGTGGACATCGTGCTGGTTCACGATGGTGTAAGGCCTTTTGTCACAGGCGAATTGATTCGGCGCACCATTGAAACAGCAAAAGAACATGGGGCGGCTGTAGCAGCTGTTCCGGTGAAGGATACTGTAAAAACTGTAGAGAATAACTATTTGACAAAGACGCTTGATCGAAAGCGTCTATATTCTGTTCAGACCCCCCAAGGTTTTCGAAGAGAGCTTCTGGTTCGCGCTTATGAGGAGGCGTTTCGAAACAATTATTATGGAACGGATGATGCTTTTTTGGTAGAACGGATCGGAGAAAAATCCCATATTGTGAGAGGCGATTATTATAATATCAAGATAACGACTATGGAGGATATCGTATTTGGAGAAGCAATTCTCGGTGGCCGGATTGAAACAGGAACCGGTCAGCATGAAGAACTGCTGGATCGTGGTCAATATAACACGCCGATTGATGAAGAGAATGGGTTGATGCCGAATTCTTCACCGGTTGATGACATTCGAGTCGGATCGGGCTATGACGTGCATAAGCTAACGGAGGGAAGAAAGCTGATTCTTGGAGGCGTAGAGCTTCCTTATGAGAAAGGGCTTTTGGGTCATTCCGATGCGGATGTACTTCTTCATGCCATCATGGATGCCATGCTCGGTGCAGCAGCACTGGGCGATATAGGACGCCACTTTCCGGACAATGATGAAGCATATCGGGGAATTTCCAGTCTTTTATTATTGAAGGAAGTAGCAAGCATTTTAAAGGAAAAGGGTTTCTATGTTGTAAATCTTGATGCGACGGTGATTGCAGAAAGACCGAAAATCGCTCCTTATGTGGGTCTGATGATCGATAAAATTTCAAATCTGCTCCAAATTGATGGAAGCAGAGTCAATATAAAAGGAACAACCACCGAAGGACTAGGGTTCAGCGGAAGAGGAGAAGGCATCGCCGCACAGGCGACCGTTCTGATTCGCCGTAGAGGGTGAGAACAGAAATGAGAAGAAAATAAACCGATTGAAATCAAAGGAGAGATTAAATCAATGAGACTTTCAAAAATGTATATCAGAACGTTAAGAGAGGTTCCTAACGAAGCGGAGATTCCAAGCCATATCTGGCTGCTGAGGGCCGGTATGATCCGCAGGCTGGTGTCCGGTGTATACGGCTTCATGCCTCTTGGTTTTCGCTCCGTAAGGAAGATTGAAGATATTGTTCGGGAGGAGATGGATGCCAAGGGTGGGCAGGAAATTCACATGTCGGCTCTTCAGCCTGCTGAATTGTGGCAAGAGTCCGGCAGATGGTATGCTTACGGACCGGAAATGTGGAGATTAAGGGATAGAAATGAAAGAGAATTCTGCCTGGGACCAACCCATGAAGAAATCTTTACCGATATTGTTAGAAGTGAAGTAAGCTCTTATCGTCAGCTTCCACTGAATCTTTATCAGATCCAGACGAAGTACAGAGACGAAAAAAGGCCTCGTTTCGGCCTGATGAGAAGTCGTGAATTCGTCATGAAAGATGCGTATTCCTTTGACCGGGACTGGGAAGGTCTTGATCAGAGCTACCTTGATATGTATGATGCATATGAAAGGGTATTCACACGTTGCGGGCTGGTATTTCGTGCAGTAGAAGCGGATACGGGTGCCATTGGCGGCAGCGCTTCTCATGAATTCACTGCTCTTTCCGAAGTTGGAGAAAGTGAAATCGCTTACTGTGGAAGCTGTGATATGGCGGCTACTTCCGAGAGAGCAGAATGCGTAGATGATACACCTTCAAGTGAAGCAGAGCTTCCAATGGAAAAAGTTGTTACACCAGGGACTAAAACCATTGCAGAGGTGGCTGGCTTCCTCAAGGTGGACGAAAAGCAGACCATAAAAGCGCTTCTGTTTAGAGTCTATGGCGAAGCAGAGGCGTCTGTTTCCTATGTTGCTGCATTTATCCGGGGTGATCGTGAGCTGAACATGACAAAGCTGGTCAACGCACTTGGTGTTCCCGAGCATGCTGTTGAATTTGCGGATGAAGCAGAAATGGGTGCTGTCACAGGAAGCGTGGGCGGGTTTACAGGCCCGGTAGGCTTGCATGACTGTAAGATCATCGTGGATCGTGAATTGGTTGGCCTTAAAAACTTAGTGGCGGGGGCCTGTGAAAAGGATCACCATCTGATCAATGTCAACTATGGTCGAGATTATCAAGGCGATATCGTTACGGATCTCAAGCTCATCAAGGCCGGTGACAAGTGTCCGGTCTGCGGTGCTCCGGTGAAGATGGCAAGAGGAATCGAGGTTGGACAGGTTTTCAAGCTTGGAACAAAATACAGCAAATCCATGGGCGCTTATTATAAAGACGAAAACATGAATGACCAGCTGATCATCATGGGCTGCTACGGAATCGGCGTTACAAGAACCCTTGCAGCAATCGTCGAACAGCATCATGATGAGAACGGAATCATTTGGCCCATGTCAGTTGCTCCATACCATGTCATTGTCACTGTTGTGAATACGGAAGATGAACAGCAGGCAATCCTTGCTGAGACGATCTATCAGGAACTCTTAAAGGCTGGAGTCGAAGCATTGATCGACGATCGCAAGGAACGGCCCGGTGTGAAATTTAAAGATGCCGACGTTCTTGGCATCCCTGTAAGGATTACCGTAGGCAAGAAAGCAGCTGAAGGGGTAGTGGAATATAAGCTGAGAAAAGAGTCAACCTTCTCTGAAATCAGCGCAGCAACAGCTGCTTCCGATGCAATTGCTTATGTAAGGGCGGAATTAAGTAAGCGCTGATCATGGAGTTCGCGCAGAATGAATCAGCGCTTCTCTAAGCAAATAGAAGGCGTTTTCCTTAGAAACCGCAGTACTGGGTCATAGATCTGAACTACCAATGGTTCTTTAGGGGCCGCGTGGAATTTCGGTCT
>JAQSXD010000242.1 GCA_029266295.1 Bacillota bacterium
TCCTGCTCCCGAGGAAAAGAGAAAAGAAAAGATTGCAGAATATGAAGAGAAGTTCAATAATCCTTACTGCGCGGCGGAACGGGGGTATGTTGAGGATATCATCGAGCCTGCTACCGCGAGACAGAAGATTTTGGAGGCGTTCGAAATGCTTCGAACGAAGAAACAGGAACTGCCGGAGAAACGGCATGGAAATATCCCGCTGTAACCAGAATCCTTTTAATAAGTACACAACAGCTTGATGGGGTGCCGGAAAGGAGGATTCTTTTCCGGCAATCGCACCAGCCTTGCAGACTGACAGAGTGCTCTCTTTCTGCAGCCGGTGCAACCCACATAAGATAGATTTTTTCCCACTACAAAACGCCGAAAACCGTGCGGTCCTCAGACTGCACGGTTTTTGGCCTTTGTGGATTTTGAATGGTACGCCCATTATATGAGGTCAGCCTCCTTCGTACCGTATTCACAGCCTTGCCATGCTGCGGCAAATGGAGGGGAGCGATTTTACGGCAACCCAAAAACCGCGCCGTTATCAGACAGCGCGGTTTTGGCAGGTAGAATGATGAACTTGAGCAATGGTAGATTGCCCAATTGGTTCTGCTTTTATTTGTTCTGGAAGACTGCAGGCCTTTTTTCCAGGAATGCACTCATTCCTTCGGTTCTGTCTGCAGAGCAGAAGGTGCTGACAGCAGCCTCTGCCTCCAGCGCAATTCCAGATTTGATATCCAGATTCAGGCCGGTAGTGATGGCAGTTTTTGCCATCTTTACACCGATGGGGGATTTGCTCATGACCAGACGGGCGTATTTTTCAGCCTCCGCAAGGAGTTCCTCCGCAGGAAAGACCTTTTGAACCAGACCGATTCGGTACGCTTCCTGCGCATCGATCATTTCGGCGCTGAAGATCAAATACTTGGCAGTCCCTTCGCCCACAAGACGGGAAAGTCTCTGGGTTCCGCCGAAGAAGGGGAAGATCCCCAGGTTAACCTCAGGCTGCCCGAATTTTGCCTTGTCGGATGCGAATCGGATATCTGCTGCCATAGCCAGCTCGTTTCCGCCACCCAGCGCAAAGCCGTTTACAGCGGCTATGACGGGTTTTTCAATATTTTCTATGTATTCCATAACCCCTTGTGCCTTGTGCGCCCAATCACGCAGTTCAGAAGCCGTTTTATCCTTCATATAAGCGATATCTGCTCCTGCCACAAATGCTCTTCCTGTTCCTGTCAGAATCACGGCGCTGATTTCACTGGAACTCTTAATGGTTACGAAAGCATCCAGCAGTTCATCAAACACGTCAACGTTAAGCGCATTCAATGCTTCCGGTCTGTTGATTATTATGGTTGCAAGCCCGTCTTCGACTTTGTAGATGATATTCTGATACTCTGCCATTACAGTATTCCTCCTATTTCTTTTCTCCCGATTCCCAGAGCTCTTTGTAGAGCACCTGAATCTCTTCATTGCTGGGGGTTCTTCTTGTATTTCCAGGGCTTCCGCTGTCAAGGGCATCAGAAGCCATCTTGGGGATATGCTTGAAGAAGTCCTCCTTCTTTACACCAAACTCCTGCAGTGTCTGGATATCCAGCTTATGAAGAAGCTCGATGATTGCGTCTGCAAAGGCGTCAGCGCCTTCTTCCTCGGTCATCCCGTCGCTGTAGACGCCGATGACCTTGGCAAGATCACATAGTCGATCTGTTGCGCCGGGCTTTAAAAATCTGAGGCAAACCTCCAGGAGCATAGCATTGGAAAGACCATGAGGAACATGGAAGAGGGCACCGATGGGACGGCTCATTCCATGAACGATGGTAACAGAAGCATTGCTGAAAGCAATGCCTCCTTCCATGGCAGCAATTGCCATTTCACGCCGGGCTTCTACGTTGGTACCGTTGGTATAGACCTCATAGATATTTTTAAAGATCTTCTTGATGGCGGATACTGCAAACATATCTGCCATGGGGAAGGATTTCAGTGAGGTGTAAGCCTCAACGGCGTGGGTCAGTGCGTCAACTCCGGTGGCTGCTGTAACTGCAGGAGGTACTGTAAGGGTAAATACGGGGTCGATGACCGCTATTCTCGCCATGAGCTTGGGATCGCTCAGGAGCATTTTGACACCGGTATCCGTATTGGTGATGATGGATACTTTCGTTGCTTCGGAGCCTGTTCCAGCCGTGGTGGGGATTGCTACAGTAGGAGGGAGGTCTTTTTCGATGATCTTTCCCTTGTACTGGGTGATGCTCCCACCGTTGGAAACCACTGCTCCGATGGCTTTCATAGCATCCATGGGGCTGCCGCCGCCAATTCCTATGAGAAAATCGAATCCTCCCTGATGAAAGATTCTTACGCCTTCATCGATCATGGTATGGGTTGGTTCACTGTTGATCCCGGAATAGATTCGATACAGGATATCATTTTTTTCCAGCTCGTCGGTGAGCTTTTTCACATTTCCGAACTTGACCATCGTATCATCGGTGACGACCAGCGTTCTTTTTCCGAAGGCTCTGATGTGGGGCATGCTGAGCTGGATCGCATTTTCTCCGGTGATGATGTACTGCGGAACAAAGAATAGATTTGCCATATTGCTTTCCTCTCTTCCTGTTAATTTATTCTTGATGAGTGTTCTGGGAATCGGTCCTATCTTTCAATCCCATGAGGGTATCCCGGAAGATTCTTTCATCCATGACCTTCGGCGTACCGACCATCTTGGGGGTAAAATCCATCAGATCAAGGATTTGGGACTTCAAATCGATACCAGGGGCAATCTCTGTGAGATACATCCCGTCGTTTCGAAGCTCAAAGACCGCCCGCTCAGTAATATACATGACCTGCTGGCCTAGTCTGGATGCAAGGTCTCCGCTGAAGGTAATCTGTTCCACCATGCTGAGGAATTTTTTTTCCGTACCTTCCTTGAGAATCTTAAGCTTTCCGTTTTCCACTGCGGTCTCCAGACCGGAAGCAGTAAAGGTGCCGCAGAAAAAGACCCGCTTGGAACTCTGGGTGATATTGATGAAGCCGCCGCACCCGGAGAGTCTCGGACCGAATTTGCTGACGTTGATATTTCCAAACTGATCTGTCTGAGCCAGGCCTAAAAAGGCAAGGTCGATTCCGCCTCCGTCGTAGTAGTCAAACTGTTCGTGATGGGCCAGGATACATTCCGGATTCACAGATGCACCAAATCGGGCACCCCCTGCCGGGATACCGCCAATGGGTCCGGCTTCAACGGTGAGGGTCATATAATCTCCGATTCCTTCTTCATTAGCTACCGCTGCGATGAATTCGGGAATACCGATTCCAAGATTAACCACGGTATTTTCCGTCAGTTCCATTGCCCCTCTGCGTCCGATGATCTTCTTGGCTGAAAGGGGAGGAGGCGTGATACTGCTGACGGGAATACGAACTTCTCCTGTAAGGGAGGGATCATATTCGCAGCCGTAGGTCTGTTCATGTTCCGACGGATCGGCAACGATGAGTGCATCCACATAGATTCTTGGAATTTTAACAAGACGGGGGTCCAGCGTTCCTTCCTTAACGATTTTTTCCACTTGGACAAACACCTTGCCTCCGCTGTTTTTCGCCGCCTGTGCTAAAGCGGTGACCTCATTGAGACCCACTTCCCGTTCCAGGGTCACATTGCCGGCCTCGTCGGCATAGGAGCCGCGAAGCAGCGCAACATGGATGGGGAATGCTTTATAGAGAAGTTTCTCCTGTCCCAGAATGGTAACAACTTCGACGATATCTTCCGTGGTTATCTCATTCAGCTTGCCTCCGCCTTTGCGCGGATCGACATAAGTTTCAAGCCCTACGTGGGTGATGGTGCCGGGCTTCTTGCCCGCAATGTCTCTGCAAAGCTGGGAGAGGGTGCCCTGGGGCAGATTGTAGCCCTCGATTTCATTGCTCAGAATGCATTTTCCCAAAGCGGGAGCGGTGTTGTAATGACCCGCAATGACCCGCTTGATCATTCCTTTGTGCGCAAGGCGGTCTCCGCCTCGTCCGTCTCTGTTGCCGGCGGAACCGGCATAGAAATATGTAAGATCACGGGGCGTAGCGCTATTCAGCCATCTTCGTTCCAATGCGGCAAGCAGTGCTTCTGGAATTCCGCTGCTGACAAACCCGCCGTGCGCCACCGTATCTCCGTCTCTGATCTGTGCCACTGCTTCATCCGCTGTTATGATTTTCATATGCTTCATGACGTCCCTCCATATTCAGGTCGAAATTCAGTTTCTATTTGAAATACAGTATTTTGAAGTTCGGATGAATTAAGCACCATATTTTTTCAGCGTATCTCCGGCAATAATGATCCGTTGTATTTCGCTTGTTCCTCCTGAGGAAATGGAGGTCAGGGAATCTCTTAGGAATCTTCCGGTGGGATATTCGTTGATGACACCGTAAGCACCCATGAGTTCAATGGTGCGCTTTGCAGCTCTCGAGGCGGCTTCCGTTCCAAAATGCTTGGCCATACCGAATTCTGCAGTGGTGGGAACCCCTTCATCTTTCAGGCAAGCCGCGCGGTACAGCAGCAGGAATGCCGCTTCATAATCCAGTCTGTTCTCCGCAATATGGAACTGAATGGCCTGAAGCTTGGAAATGGGCTTTCCGTACAGAATTCTGTCATTGGCGAATTTCACACTCTCTTCCAGACAACCGCGAAGAATGCCCACACAGATGGCAGCCATGCTGGCTCTGCCTACTTCACCGATGACCCTGAGTGCAGCCGCGTTGCCGTTTCCCACGGTTCCAATGAGGTTTACCTCCGGAACAACGGCGTTAGAAAGGATCAGTTCTCCGGTTACAGAGCCTCGGAGCCCCAGCTTATGTTCTTTTCTGCCGGGAGAAAAGCCTTCTGTTCCCTTTTCTACGAGAATGGCGGAAAAGATTCCTCTTCCTTTGTCATCAACGCCGGTCTTTGCGGTCAGAATGGTATAGTCAGCTACATGAGAATTGGTAATAAAGCATTTTCTGCCGTTTAGAGTCCATTTTCCATCCTTTAATACGGCTTCGGTTTTTTGTCCTGCCACATCGGAACCGCCTCCCGGTTCTGTAGTGGCAAGACCTGCGATCTTTTCGCCGCTGCATAAAAGCGGAAGATATTTTTTCTTCTGTTCCTCGGAGCCATAATCAAGAATCGTAGAAACTCCGAGCTGATGTGTAAAAACAAACATTGCGACACCGGGAGAGTGGCGGGCAATGGATTCAAGGGCGATAACCCGTTCCACATGACCCAGACCGGAGCCACCGTACTCTTCGGGAACGAAGATGCCAAGGATGCCCAGCTCACCCATCTTGGGGAAAAGTTCCACCGGACAATAATCTTCTTCGTCCCATTTTGCCGCATTTGGCGCAATTTCCTGTTTGACAAAATCGTCAAAGGCTTCTTTTAACAAACGTTGTTCCTCTGTAAAATGAAAATTCATGCAAACACCTCCAAAATATAATTGTTAAAATATTGTCCAACAATTTCACTTTATCATCTTGGGGATTTTCTGGATAATTAGAAAAACTGATTCCCCCATAGAAAAACTTATCTTGATGAGTTTTGATATTCTGACATAAAATGGTTTGGGAAATCAGCCGGCAAGATTGTCGGCTCGGGAATTATACAGATTTGAAAGGAAGAGTTAGAATGATAAAAGATTGGCAAAGTCAATTCAACGGCAGCAGGGACTATATCGTTTCCGCTGAACTAAGAGACGCAGTGAATATTTCCATTGCGCTGAAAAAACCCCTTCTGATTAAAGGGGAACCTGGAACAGGAAAAACCATGCTTGCGGAAGCAATCGCCTCCGCCCTTGAAAAGAATTTAATTATATGGAATATCAAATCCACAACCAAGGCCCAGGACGGCCTTTACCTTTATGATACGGTTCAGCGGCTCTATGACAGTCAGTTCGGCGATGGTGATGTGAAGGATATCCGTGGCTATATTAAACTGGGTAAGCTCGGAGAAGCATTTCTTGCTGATGACCAGACGGTGCTCCTCATCGAT
>JAQSXD010000243.1:0-5964 GCA_029266295.1 Bacillota bacterium
TTAGTAATTTAGGTCTGAGCTTGTGATACATCCTTTTGTCCTCCTTCTAATATTTCATAATGATTGCAAACAGATAGAGCTAGATATCTGCATTTTGGGGTATTAGCTATGGAAATCCATCGGCGCATTTGCACGATTATTCTGGAAGTGCCTAGACTCCACAATATTGAGCGAATAATTTCCGATTCCATTCGTCCCCCTCCTCGATGTTTGAGCTTTTAAATACCGGCGGAATCAAGTGATTTTCATGGTATTTCTCCGCCAGCAAAATGGATATACTTTGCGCGACATATGCCCCGATAATTGTGGAGGTAGCCCCCATGGGAAGTTCAATGCCGGGAATAAGAACCGCTGCATCGCCGGGCTCTGTCCCGCTGTCGATGACGAGATCCGCATACTCATGGAGGTATTTCCTGCTGCTGTGTCTGGATGTTTCAAAGGCCGGACGGCGGGGGTTCGTAAATGCGATGACGTTTGCTCCCGATTCTCCAGCAAGTCTGGCAAGTTCCACCGTCAGACCATTGCGCCCAGAATTGGAGGCAATGATTAAAACGTCTCCGGCGCTAATCTTGTACAGTTTCATGATCACGCCTGCATACGCTTCAATTCTTTCAACCTCAGTGCTTTTCAGCGGATGTTCATGCAGCATGAATTCTCCCGGAAGAATCGGGGTCACTTGAGCGAAACCGCCTGCCCTGGCGTAAAACTCTTCGGCAAACATGTGAGAATGTCCCGTTCCTGTGACCAGAAACCTGCCGCCGTTCTGCAGTGCCTCGAAAATCAAGTCCGCAGCGGCGCTCAGGTTTGATGACTGAGTTTTGAATACGGTTTCGAGATTCCTGACTACAGCTTCATAGTATTGATTTAACATAAGATCACCATCCATATTTCTCTGTTCCCCACGTTCGGACAATCTGTTCCTGTTTGACATAAATGAGGCTGTGCTCCTCAATATCTTTATCAAGGATGACGCCCGCTCCAATGACACTGTACGAGCCGATCTTACAGCCGGGCATAATGATTGCATTTACACCGGTGCGGCAGTAATCACCAAGATAGACTGCATTGGCATAGCTGCCGGGGATTTCTTTCCTTCCCAAAACGCTATGCTCCGTGTCCCGATCGTCAAACCGCAGTGTTCCGCAGACCGTGGCGGCGCCAATATCGGTATAACTCCCCACAGCGCCATAAAATTCTCCATAGTGGTAGAAATAGGACTTATCCATGATCATTCCACCCAGGAATTCGGCTCCATGATCTACAATGCTGTTGGAACCAATGAAAGAACCGCCGGAAATCTTGCAATAATTCGTGATCTTCGTGTTGTCACCGATAACAACAGGACCTTCTATCATGGCTCCATTGTCGATTACGGTATTGTCTCCCGCAATGAGGTTTCCTTTAATAACCACCCTGTCTCCGATAAACGAGTTCTTGCCAAGCCTTACAGATCCCCTCACATCAGCGTTTTGGGAGATCCATGCTCCTTCAGCAAGTTCATTTTGAGTTAGTTCCCCGCAAAACGACCCGCAATAATACTCATTGGCTTTTAACATATGCCAGGGCTTGTCGATATCAAAGAAAGGCTCCTTGCATTCCAGTGCGTGAACACAGCCGTTTCTCATATAATTCAGCAGTCCGGCCTCCAGGTATCGTTCTCTTGGAACCGCTACGCCCACTTTGACATCGGGGAAAAACTCCGGCGTTTCTCTGATGGATTCCAGTGCGCTGACATCCAGTACAAATCCAGCAAACCTGTGGGTGATAACGTCACCTCTGGCATGGGCTCCGATGGACGACAGCACTCCGTTTTCCACAGATGCTCCGATCCAGTTGCGGGCGGTTTCCGGCAGAGGCTGCAGCAAAGCGGTCACGGCAGGTGCATGGTACAGTGCTTCCAGATCGCCTTGCGCGAGGATCGTGTCTCCGTAAAGAACCAGTATCCTTTCGGTATCTGAAAGCATTCTCGTGCCTTGCAGGAAACTGTCGGAGGTTCCAAGTGCACAATCCTCATCGGTCAGCTCTACAAACCGAATCCCAGGCAGCCCTGAAAGACTGTCTTTTATTTCTCTGGAATTTGTCCGGTTCGTAACGATGACAATCTCCTCGCAGCCCAGCTTTGCTAAAATTTCAGCATTGTACCGGATCAGGGGTTTCCCTGCAATTTTTAGGGTTGTTTTTGAGCGGACCGTACTGTACGGAAATATCTTGCTCCCCTTGCCGGCTGCAAGGATCACAGCGCATTTTTTCATGTTACCGCCTCCCATATCTAACATTTTTCTTGCTGGTGTACTGAACCGCTGATATTTGGAATTCCTGCGCCGAATCCTCATCCATAGTTCACTAGTTTGAATTGCTTCTTTCCGTACTGGATACACTCGAGAAGTCTTCTTCCAAAGGGATGAATCAAACCAATCACATTGTGTTCCTGGGAGCATCCCAGATCTTCCATGGCGATTTGAAGTTCTCCCATGTAATGCCCGCTGTTACTGTTATTTACCGACACGGTATACGTTTCCCGCGGCGCGCAGTAGCAAGGTGCAACAGGAATTCCTCTGGAACCATCTGCCCGGATCAATCTCTCCGGTTGGTCCACTCTTGAAAGAAATACACGGGATAATAACTCGCGCTTGATTTCATCCGTGACGTACGGATAAAAAACTACCGGAATCTCAATGATATCCTCACGCGCGCATCTCGCCATCTCCTCCAGCTCCGTATCTCCTGCCATGCTGTCACCTGCAAGTACATACTCAAAACCACTGGCAAAAAGCTCTGCCATAGCCATCTGAGGAGGCAGATACCGGTGTGCCTCGATGGTACAGATCCCGTGACCCGTTTGGTGAAGATCCCTGGAGGAAACCTGAGAAGCCACGAAGCCTCCTACTTGAATACCGTACTCTTTGAAAATATGGTTGATTGCTTTTGCATACGCCATGGAAAGTCCTGTCCCCGGAAGGGGGAAGAAGTTATGGCACGCCGTTACATTCTTTGAATTACCATATTTTTCAAGTAATTCCAGCGTGGCTTTCAAATCACCGAATGCACAGCCCCCAATATTATCTGCGGAGGAGAGTGAGGCGTTGATTTCAAGCGCAATTCCGTAGCTGTTACCCGTCAACTTGACCAATTGCTCGTTTGTAAAGCCGCTGTCAATGCGGATTTTTGTAATTCCCAGATCGACCAAAGGTCTCAGATTGTCATGGCTGCACCCGAGCTGCCGAAAGACCTCGTCGTTCATATCGACAGATGCCTCCAGATCAAGTTCACGGCAGGTTTCAAACACAGCCTCCCAGATCCCTCCATCGGGTTTCATGGAATCTTTGAACCCCAGATTACTCAAAATCATTGATACAAAGACTTTTTGAAAACCCAGTTTTTTTGCTCTTCTTAAGTACATTCCAATTGCGTCAACAGAATAAAAATCCGGATAGACGCTGATGCCAATGTCTTTCATTCTCCATTCATTCCCTCTTTCTTACATAATCCAGATACGGACGATGTGCTGTAAGAAATTCATCCAGGATTGCCTTTGCATCGGAGAATTCATGAATCAAAGGGTTTGCGCTGAGCGCCATCAGAGCCTTATGATAATCACCGCTTACCGCCGCTTCAATGGTTAGCTGCTCATATGCCTTTACCGCATTTAGAAGACCCGCGATTCGTACATCGGCCATTCCGAGATTAAGCGGTTTCGCCCCGCTTCTTCCCACAATGCAGTTCGCCTCGATGACGGCGTCGAAGGGAAGATTCGAAATGGTTCCTTCATTGCGCACATTTACAACGTGGTTTTCATTCTTATTATTGTAAACAGCGCTGATGAGAGAAATGGCAGCTTCGGAATAATATGCTCCGCCGCGTTCTTCCAGAAGTTTTGGCTTTTCTGCAAGATTTACATCGGCATACAGCCGGAACAATTCCCGTTCGATTTCCTGAACCTTCATGGCTCTGGAACCGCCGGATTCCAGGCTTTCCTTCTCCTCTTCCAGCATGGTGTCCGTTCTGTAAAAGTACCTGTGGTAGGGACTTGGGATCATCCTCAGTGACTTCATGAAATCCAGATCCCAAACGATATCGGAAATCGCCTCAATTTTTTCCCGGAGTGATTCCTCCCCATACTGCTCCAGCAACGCATCCATGATGCTGATCCCATCAAGATATACCTCCCGGATATAGTTCATGTGATTGAGTCCTACAAATTCCGCCGTCACTCTGCCGGACGATACAGATAGAAGCTTTGCAATGTCCTTCAGCATTCCAACGGGAATATTGCACAGCCCCAGAACGCGAACCTTCGAGTGCTTTTTTACCGCTTCGGTGATGATGCCGGAAGGATTCGTAAAATTGATGAGCCATGCATCGGGAGCAAGCTCCTCTATTTCACGGCAGATTTCAAGGATGACCGGTATGGTACGCATCGCCTTGGCAAAACCTCCGGGCCCGGTGGTTTCCTGCCCAATGACGTTATAGTTCAGCGGGATCAGTTCATCCTTTTCTCTTGCTTTCAGAAATCCAACCCGAAACTGTGTGATCACATAATCCGCATTCCGAATCGCTTCCCGCCGATCCAGGGTTGCTGCGATTTTGATTTCAACTCCGCTTCTTGCCGCCATACGCTGTGCCAGCTCGGTTATGATCCTGAGTTTCTCTTTTCCTTCCTCCACGTCCACAAGCCACAGTTCAGAAACGGGAAGCTCGTCTTTTCTGTTTAAAATTCCCTCGATCAACTCAGGTGTATAACTGCTTCCGCCTCCGATTACTGCAATTTTCAATTTTCCTTCCATTCTTTCAACCTTCTTTCAGTTCTGGTATCATCCGCGTATCCCGGCTCTCCGGGCCGCCGGAGTACAAGCATCATCAGCCCTTCCCGGTCTTCTGGGCAGCCGGGATACAAGCATCAGCCCGTCCCTGCCCTCTGGGCAGCTAGAATGCAGGCACCCTGCACCGGTTCATACAGCGGTTTACAAAGTGATACCAGGGGCATCGCTTCCGCCAGTTTCTTTTTTAGTAATGCAAAATAGGATTCTGATTTCAGAAGGAGACTTCCTCCTGTAGAAAGACGGAATTCTTCCGTGTCCATCTTCTTTCCCAGGGCAAGAATCATTTTGCACATGCCGTTCACTTCCTCTTTAATGATTTCCACAGCAGCCGAATCTCCCTCTTCATATTGAGTCAAAACAACCGGCGCACAGGATGCGATTTCCCTAACGGGAATCACTCCGCTTGGATAAACAAGGTCTACAAATGCCTCAGGTGAATCCAACTTGTAGAAGTCGAGCAACTCCTTTAATAGTGCCGTGTTGCCGTCAATCCCGTCATAAGCTCTCATTGCCGCCGAAATCGACCGAATTCCAATCCGATAGCCGCTTCCTTCGTCGCCCATTAAGGCCCCCCAGCCACCGGTTCTAACTTCGGTTCCTTTCCTTGAGATGCCTAAGCATATGGAGCCGGTTCCTGCAATCAGCAGTGCATCATGTTTTCCGCCATTGCCGCCGATGAGCGCAATGTAAGCATCGTTGTAAACTTCAGTGGGGCAACGAAAACCGCTTTTCATGAGTTCTGTCAGATATACCGATGCATCCTGTGGTCTGTCAATTCCGGCAGATCCCATTACAAGAACAGCTTCTTCAAGCCCCTTTGCGCCCAGTCTTTGGGCAAGGGTCTCGTAAATGCTCCGAAACACCTGCCCGATTCCCTGAACACCGATATTGTTATAATTTGATGAAGGAAAGCTTTCATCAAAGATCACTTCCCCATCCATCCCTTCTTTAACGGCTACTCTCGTTTTTGTTGCACCGCCGTCAATGCCTATTGCATAATTTTTATACATTTTCAATCAATCCTTGTTCGTCCCGGTCTACCACCGTGAACTTTGCAATCCTGTCATATCCCGTCCGCGATTGTTCGTCCATGAAGCTATAAAGGACGGAAAGCAAGAACGGGAACCCCTGAAAGAGATACATC
>JAQSXD010000243.1:5969-7588 GCA_029266295.1 Bacillota bacterium
TTCCCATCCATTGGCACCAGTCTTAGTCGCATCAGCAGTTTGCCCGGTGTGGAGCCGCCTAAAATCAGCAAGGAGAGTACCTCGTAGCAGAACCAAACCAGCAGCGTCTGTAGGTGTGCCGCATTGAACATTGCCAGCATGCCCCCTGCGATCTCCTTTGCCTGAGCGGGATCTGCCGTCAGGTTGACACGCTCCATTTCCGCAGCTACCGCCGGAAAATCCGGAATCCCCGCAACGCTGTAAAGCAGCGACAGGATCACCGCCACTGCGGCAAGATCGATGCAAAATGCTGCAAACCTCCTGGTCCTTGGGTTTGTGTTGATTGTGTTCAGAAGACCGGTCATGGTTGCCTCCCAAACCTCTTCTTAGTTTATTCACCACTGGCGAGTTCTAAGTTATAATTTTTCTTATCCCAGATTCTGATGAAGGGGAACCAAACTGCAAAGGCAGCAAGGAACGCTACCAGTTCCATAAAGACACCGCCGATCTTTCCTCCTGTCATCAGGTAACCGCTGATGAAGTACGGAGTTGTCCATGGGATGATTACACCTGTGGTATAGGGGAAGATTCCTAATGCCGTGCCAAAATACATAATGGTCATTACCACAACCGGAGAGATGATATACGGGATCATAAGGAAAGGATTTAGTACGATGGGAAGTCCGAACACAACCGGTTCATTGATGTTGAACAGTCCCGGTACGATGGCCAGACGCCCTACCTGCTTGACAAGCCTTGACTTGGCAAAGATCAGCATATAGACCACAACAGAAAGCGTGGCTCCGGAGCCGCCCATCCAGACTCCGTTCTCATAGAAGGTATATGTAACGATATGCGGAAGCTTGGTAGCACCGCTTTTGAATGCTTCAAGATTCTCAGCGGCATTGACCAGCCAAACCGGCTCCATAACCGACGTCATAATGGAAGAACCGTGAATACCAAAGGCCCACAGAAAATGCTCTACCAGGCAGGCTACAAGGGTACCGAGATAGGAGGAACCAGCTGCGGAGATTGGTTTTTTCAAAATTTCCTGAATGAAGGTGGCGAAGTCCGCCCACGGTGTGAATGCAAATCCCAGCCTGACAAGCAGGAAAAATACCGTAATAATAATGCCGGGGATTAACGCGGTAAAGGAGCGGGCCACAGTAGGAGGAACGGTCTTCGGCATAGTGATGACAAGTTTTTTCTGCAGCAGCATCCGATAGATCTCCGCGGTAACAATGGCAACAACCAATGCCACAAACAAATACTGTGAGGAGAAGATATCGGTTCTCCATGCTTCAACGGCATCGTCACCGGCACCAAAGGTTCCTACGATATTGACAATTAAATAGGATGCAACAGAAAGCACACCGGCAGGGATTCCATCAATGTTCTTTCCATCCACTGTATAACTTCCCGCAAGGGAATATGCCACACCGAACGCAGAGATGAGCGCGATAATACCGATGGTTCCGTTGGCTGCGGCGCCTTCAAACGCATTCCAATTATCGCCGATTGTGGATGCCATAAAATTCTGGTATGCGTCGATGGGCAGCTCTGCAAGGATAATAAACAGAGAGCCGATAATGAGAAGCGGCATAGAAAACATGATACCGTCGCGAAGCGCGAGCAAATGC
>JAQSXD010000244.1 GCA_029266295.1 Bacillota bacterium
AATCCTGACCTCGATGATCATATTAGGACCGGCTTTTGCACGAACCGCCTCCAGTATTTCAATCAAATATCTGCATCGGTTTTCTGTTGATCCTCCGTATTGATCCTTTCGTTTGTTGGTGTAGGGAGACAAAAACTGGGCTACCGGTATATTGTGACCGAAGTGAAGCAGTATGGCATCATAGCCAAGGTCTCTCAGTACGGCTGCATCATTGGCATACCACTCTTTGAACCGCTCCATTTCCTTGACAGGAATCTCCCGTCCCGGTTCAAAGTTCATCAGCGGTGCGCCGTCAGACACCGTATATCCGTCATGGAAGATCCCCATGAGTTCCATCGATGCCTTCGCTCCGTAAAAGTGAATTCTGTCGGCAAGTTCAGCCAGAGCATTGGTGTGGTTCTGCTGATACAGATCCCAGCTCGCATGCATTCCGTCATCGGCAGCGGGTCCAGTGCCTACTCCAGCGACGGTAACAATTCCCGCTCCTGCCTTAGCTCTGTTTTCAAAAAAACGCATCGCTGCTTCCGTAGGGTAAAGCTCCCCGTTAGAGGCAGAGTGAATGGTACTTGGTCCAGTGACAATCCGATTCTTTATAAAATGTCCGCGGATGCGGATCGGAGATAGTACGTGGGAATAGTTTGTCATGTTAGAGTTTCTCCTATTTTTCATATGAAGTGGAAACGAACAGGAAGTGAGCTTCCTGTTCGTTTCAATCTATTTGGAAAAATTATGGTTAAGCAGCTTTGTTTGTCTTTGCACCATATTCTCTGTCTGCCGCATTGGCGTCCGGAATATTTCTCATAGTCAGAACAGTGATAAATGCAATCACCAAAAGACCCATCATAACATAGTATGCGTTGGTCAGTTGTCCCATCTGATTGAACGCACCCATGAATGCAACGGCGAAGGCCATGGGAATGGCTTGAATTGTCATAATCCACTTGTTTGCAGCCATATACTGTTTCCGTCCATATACGTAGCTGGTCACGCAAGGATGCATGGTAGGCATCCCACCGGTCATGCAGGCAACACCGAAAGCCCAAACGATCATAAGCGGAACGCTTCCGCCCACAGGCATGATTGCAAGAGGGATAACGGCAAAGAAATACAGAACAATTAAAACTAGAGATGCCTTGATGGAGCCAAGCTTGTCGTCAATCCATCCCAGTACATAACTCATAGGGATGCCGCAAGCGGCCCCGATGGAGAGCCAGATCAGAGCTTTTGAAACGAATAGATTTGGAACATCATCCGGCGTACTCAGTGTAATATAACGAACCGCCATATAAGCCATCATCGCAACAATTACAAACTGCAAAATGCCATAGGAAACAATCAGCTTCCATGCCCGGCTGTCTCGAAGGATCATGCTCAAGGTAACATCTTCCGTCTCTTCCATTTCAGATACCGGAGCTCTGTCTGCACCGTCGGGGAAGAGTCCGGCATCCTCCGGTCTGTCCTTGATAAACAGAGCAACCAATATGCCCAGGAGAATGATAACACCTGCAATTGCCATATAGGCTGTCTTAAGTCCTAAACTGTTGGCTACAGACGTGAGCAATCCAATTCCTGCAATGGAAAACAGAGGGCTTCCTGCGGTTACAATACCGAGAACACGTCCTCTGTATTTGATAAACCAGTTGGCGGAGAGCATGAAACCTCCCATCTGAAGCGGCACGACCATGATACGCACGATGAACAGACTGACAAAGTATAAGCCGTAATTGTCTCCTGCAGTAGCGATACCTAGGCAGCCCAATGCCAGAAGGATCAGGCAGGGTATCAGAACCTTTTTCACCCCGAATTTTACAAATAGAGCCCCAATGATCAGATATAGGATAATACAAACCAAGGAAGCGTAGGTTACGGGATTTGTAATTTTAAGGTCATCCCATCCGTAGTTTTGGGAAAGATACGGAGTTAGAATGTTGAGATGGTCGACCTGGAGTCCGGAGTAAAAGAACATGAAGCAGACGCCAAGAAGCATGAGTACGGTCGAATAACGAGCGAATTTTGCGTTTTTGAACATAGCATTTCCTCCCTATTAAATAAGAATTAGTTCATTATTATCACACGGGCTGACAAGAATCAAGCCCGAACTGACCGTATCTGTTTAGAGAAACTCGTCGGAATCCATGTAGTCTACTGCGTTATAGCCCGCCATCCTGCCGCTGTTTACGGCAAATCCCATGGTGTTACCGGGCATCAGGAAACAATAGCTGTCGCCGAAAATATTGCACGCATCGGTTCCGCAGGAGTATAATCCGGGGATTTTAATTCCTTTCTCGTCCAGTACTTCAAGCTTGTCGTTGGTCTTAATGCCGCCGAGGCTTCCATAGCCTGCCGGGAAATGTCTGGCAGCATAATATTTCCCGCCGTTGATGGGCTTGAGATATTTATGCTTTTTAAAGAAGAATGTATCTTCAGAGGTGCACGCCGCATTATACTCTTCGATGGTTTTCTTCAGATTTGCTGCATTGATTCCCATTTTTTCAGCAAGCTCTTCGATGGAGTCCGCTGCAAACAGGTTGACCTGTGCCTTCTGATTTTCATTGTGCAGCATGCTTAAACCGGAGGAGTCAGAAGCACCGCCGCTCAGGTAAGTTTCCAGTTCCTTTTCCCACTTGTCAACAGATTTGATATTGTGGTGAACAGTAATGTAATCCAGTCCGGTTTTTTTGTATGTATCGAGAATACTGTCATCAATAATGGTAAATGCCATGCGCTCTCTCTGCAGTGCAACTGCGTTGCCGGTATATACGGTATTATTCATAATCTCTTCATTGATAAAGCGCAGTCCGTCCAGGTTTACCATCAGGTTGGGCTGTCGCATGGTTTCACTCAGGGTCTTAAAGACATCTGTGACACCGGGAGTCGTATAGGTAAGCTCCATGACCGGCTGGGTTTTCGCACCGCCTGCTTCCCAGAGCATATTCAATCCATCACCCTCTACACCGGGAATCCGGAAGGAATGCAGGTCTTTGCCCCATTCAAACCCAAGGTTTTCCTGAATCATCTTTGGATTGTCACCAAAACCGCCTGTTGCAACGATTACCGCATTGCATTCTGCGATAAGCTTTTCTCCGTTTGCATCGATGAGTTCAACGCCGCATACATGGCCATCTTCTACTAGAATTTTTGTGGCTTTCGTCTGATAGCAAATCCTGACGCCCAGTTCTTCCGATCGCTCTGTCAATGCACGGTACAAATTGGAGGCTCCCCGCTCTGCAGGTGCGTTGCTTCCGGCTGCTTTGACCACGTGCCATGTCTGGGTGGACTTTTCAAAGTACTTATACGCGCCCAAGAATTCAACGCCCATGCTCTCTGCCCATTCCACGGTGTCTGCGGTCTGCTCCAGGTACTTTCTTACCAGTCTTGCGTCAACTCTCCAATGGGTATAGTTCATGAAAAGGTTGAATGCGTCTTCCTTTGTGAAATCCACCATCTGCGCTTTCTGGTATTTTGATTCCACTGCAAAGAATCCCATTCCCATATTTGCTGCTCCGCCTGTGGTGCTTCCTTTTTCAAGAAGAATGACGCTTGCATCCTTCTCCGCTGCTGCTACTGCTGCAGTAATGCCGGAGGCACCGCCGCCGATAACGATAACGTCTGCTTCCACTTTTTTTGTGTTCATGGTTTTCTCCTCTCATTATTGAAACGCGCCAATTTCATAACATTTGCCGATGAGACATTCACCTTTCATGAATCAGCGCGCTCTAAAGTTATTCTCCCCTGCGCCTGCGCCTCATTGAGGTGCCTTCTTCACTGCTTCCGGAGGTTCCGCCGAAGCTGCCCACAGGGATGGGCTCCACCGGAACTTTTAGTTTAACTGCGCCAGCTTTTTTCACTGCCCCTTTGGGACAGACCTTGCCGCAAAGCATACATTTACTACACCGATCTTCTTGGATTACGTGAATCAGATTTTCGCCTCCAAGGATTGCATTGTCCGGACAAGCCTCCATGCATTTCCCGCATCCGTCGCACAGCTCCGGCGCAATCAATACGGTATATGAAGCTCTACAGATCAAATTTTTACATCTTTTTCTTCGAATGTGCAGATCCCAATCTTCTTGATAATTCCTTAACAATCCAAGACAGAGGGATGCGGCTTTCGCCGACATTTCACAGCCTCCATCGCTTCCGATCTGCTCCAAAAGTTCGGCAAGGAGCTCAAAATCATCATTCTGTCCTTTCCCATCTGCAATGTCATTGAGGATCTCATACGACTGCCATGTTCCTTCCCTGCATAGTACACACTTTCCGCAGGACTCCCGGCGGGCTGCATCCATCAGCCTTCTTCCAAAATCAACTGCACAAAAGCTCTCGTCATGCTGCGGCAGTTCTGGAAGTTTGGGCAGGAGAAATCCGGTGACATCGCAGCTCATCCTTCCAGTTCCTTTCACATTGCTTCCTTCCCTTGCATTGCCTACGCTGATCATTCCGCCGCCTCCTTTACCTGTTTATAGTGGGCGTCCACCCAGTACTTAACCTTTTGAATATCCAGCCGCAGATCACATTGCAGGCAGCGCAGCGCTTCTCCGGCTGCATCACATTCGCTGCAGAGATGTTCTGCCCTTTCCAGTTTGGCAAAATTTTCTACTGAGCCGATCTTTGGATTCTGCTTTCCTCTATCATAAAGAACTTCTTCGATGTTGCCGTCACCTCCCAGATACCTGTCGATGCTCATGGCAGCTCTTCTTCCAGATTCAATGGCTTCCACCACCGATTTTGTCCCCGTAACCGCATCCCCGGCCGCAAAAATTGCATCTTTGCCAGTCCCCAGTGCGTCATCGGTTTTCACAAAACTTCCACGGTGCAGATTCACACCAAACGACTCGGTAAGATCAGGCTGCTGTCCTGTTGCAAATACCAGCGTATCTGTTTTCAGTACGGTTTCGGAACCGTCCTCAGTTTCCAGCTCAAGCCCCTTCTCTCCAAACCGGAAACTCAGCACATTGATCAGTCGCAGTCCTGTGACTACATTCACCCCGCTGACTGCGTTCCCTTCGCCCGCGTTCTGTCTGGCAATCCCGTCCAGTCCACTGACTGTGTTTCCTTCGTTTGATCCGGAGTCCGTTTCTTCCAGCCCAAGCATGGATTTGCTGTTTAGAATTTCAATGCCTTCCTCTAATGCGCAGGTCACTTCTTCCTTGTCAGCCAGCATCTTATCCCTCGGTTCCAGGCAGACAACCCGTACCGTAGAGACTCCTTTCATCTTTGCCGTTCTCGCACAGTCGAAGGCAACATTTCCTCCGCCATAAACCGTTAAGGTCTCACCCAAATCAGGCAGATTTCCCTCATTTGCCAGTCTGCAAAAGTCTACTGCGTCCAAAGCATTTTTCCAGGTTCCGCTGTAAGCTGGGGGCCGTTTTCCCTTTTGGGCTCCAACTGAAACCAGCACCGCATCAAAGCCTTTCTTTAATACCTCATCAACTGAGTCAACTTTTGTGTTTGGAACCAGCTGAATTCCTGCCGCTACAAGGGTCTCCAGCTCTTTGTTGACAATATCCTGCGGCAGGCGATACTTGGGAATTCCGTAGGAAAGCATTCCCCCTGCCACAGGCTGCCGCTCAAAGACAGTAACCGAATGGCCCTTTTTCGCAAGGTAATAGGCCGCTGTCATTCCCGCTGCGCCGCCGCCGATGACGGCTGCTTTTTTTCCCGTAGGCGGGTTGTGAAATGCTCTTTTTTTCCAGCGTTCTTCTTTGTCATGCTCCACAGAAAACCGTTTCAGCTCCCGTATGGAAACCGCTTCATTTACATGATTTCTTTTGCAGCCAGATTCACAGGAATGGGTACAGACACAGCCTAAAGAATGGGGAAAGGTGAGTTTTTCGCGGAACACGCTTACTGCGTCAGAATATCTACCCTGCTGCGCAAGACGTACGTACATCGGAATGTCTGTATGTGCAGGGCATCTGTCCTTGCAGGGAACCAGCGCCAGGTTTCGAGG
>JAQSXD010000245.1 GCA_029266295.1 Bacillota bacterium
AATTACCAGCCAAACTGCAGAAATCCCCTTTTTCACAGTAGGCCGTTTTTCTGCATCCAACTGTCGAATTGCAGAATCCGCTTTAATTTTTGCGGCAAGTTGATTTGGCGATCCCAGCTCTTCTAAAACCTTTTGCTCGTTCTCTTCCCCTGCATCATCAAAGTACTCATGATAATAATCCAAAGCAGCCTGTCGCTCTTCCGCCGGCATCCGGGACAGCTCCTGCTCCAAATTTCTAAAAAATTCCGATCTATTCATCGTCATCCCCTCCACATAAAAGTTGATCGACTTGCGTCTTATACAAAATCCAATCGCTTTTGTAATCCTCATATTTTTTCTTGCCAACCTCGGTAATGGCATAGTACCTCCGGTTCCTCCCCTGAAACGGCTGATCGTAAGTGGTTAGACAACCATCCTTTTGCAGCCGCCTGAGCACCGGGTACAATGTGGATTCCGAGATATCTGTAACACCTCTCATGGTTTGCGTCAGAATATATCCGTAAGTGTCCCCTCTTGAAAGCACTGCCAACACGCAGGCGTCCAGCAGAGTTGATCCCACCTGAAACCCCATTCCGATACCTCCTTTAATGATTCTGCTTATACTAGTTTGTGTTTAATATTATTCTATATTCAATACTATACGATGTATAATATTGTTTGTCAACAACTAATGTTACATTTTGGTGAAACATAATCTGATCAAGATGGCAAAAAAACCGGAGTGCGTGGCCATGAACAGGCAGCCGCGCCCCGATTTTTATATTACGTCAAAGCTTTGCGAAAAAAACTATTTGTTGATTCTTAACAATTCTGCTCCATTTCCATCACTGTCCCCCGTATTTTCTGGGCAAGATCTTGAATGGAAAGCCCCCCTGCCTTAATCACCAGATGTGCGTACTTCTCATATAAAGGAACCCTCTCATGGTAGAGATCCTCAAGCGTCTGACCTTCTTTTATCGAAATCCCCCGCTCCGCCAGGTCCCCAAGGCGGCTCTCAATCTCTTCGAGGGGAAGGCAAAAATATACGACAATCGCAGTTTTTGCATAGTGTTCCATTGCCTCTCTTCCATATACGACGCTCCCACCCGTCGCAACAACTGTATTGCCTCCGCCGATCTGAAGATTGACTTCATTTTCAATTCGGTTAAACGTATCGGGCCCATCGACTTCCAAGATTTCGCTGAGAAGCCTCCCCTCCCGTTCTTGAATTAATAGGTCCGCATCAATAAAATGGAATCCCATAATCTTTGCAAGGATAACGCCCACTGTGCTTTTTCCGCAGCCCGGCATTCCGATTAAAACGATATTTTTCATACTAGCCTCCGTCCCGTTGTTCTATTCCTATAGTTCTCAATTAGCTGCATCACCATCCCGTTCCTATGGAACGGTTTCCGACACGACCTTTGACAAAAATGATACGATTACATTTTCTTTTTTATGATTCTCCAATTATAGCATGCATTCCCACAATTAAAAATACCGCTGGCGATTATTGAGGCCTGCGGTATTCGCACTATTATTTTACCGGACAACGCAAGACTGTTTTTAGCTTATCGTGCTCAGTTTTTCTTGGGTCATTCAAATAGATCTCATGGTGTCTCCGTACCGTACCGTCACCAAGTATCTGACCTGCAGCGTTGCAAAGGTTGTTTGCCGCCATGAACTTCTCCATTGCAGCAAGCGATTTCGGCTCATCATCATAGGGTCCAAGGTGCATCATCTGTATGCATAAGCCCTCTTCAAAGGAAACCAGCCGTGCTGAAGAAGGATCAAACTCGGGTTTCCTTCGAATTACTTCTTCACAGGCGAGGTCAAAGATCTCCTGATTGACAAACTCGGGCTGCCGGATCATCGAAGTCCAGCAATACCGATCTTTCTTTGAATAATCGTGGATCTCATTATTTTCCGAAAGCCACCAAAGGCCCTCCAGCGGAGGAACCACATAGGAAAAATAACCAGGAGGACGTTGAGGTCCTTTTCCGCTCATTTTAATGGCATAGGACAATGCATACAACAGCCCCACCGCTGTCTGATATTCCCCTGCCGGATCATTTGGGTTTCCTTTCCCATCCACCATAAGAAACGAGATGGACGGGACCTGTATCAAGGAAGGCTGCGGTTTCGGCTGGTATAAATCCTTATATTCCTTCTTATAGTCCAGCTTCTTTTCAGTGCTGACGGAGCTTGTATCGTTTTTTATCTGCCTTTCCATGCGACTACCCCTCCTGAACAGGAACAATAATATCAGTAATATAGCTGTCCTCGTTCCCTTTGAAGATCATTCCCGGTCCTTTCCGATAAACTTCCCGTGACGGTATCACACACGTAAGACCATGCTCCCCTGCATAATCAAAAATTGCTTTGTAAGCCAAATTCAACTTTCGATAGCTACCCACGTGGGTTGTGCAGATCGCCCGTATTGCAGGCAGCTTTTTCCCTTCAACATCAGGATAGCGAATGAGTCTCTTCGTCGGCAGACACAGTTCCAAATCTGCATCTCCCTCACGATACTCCGGATCATGATAGCATTGGATGGGATCCCCTGCCCCCTGATCCTTCACGGCTTTGTAAAGTTTGCCGATGTATTTGCCTATCTCGTCGTATTTCCCACGATATCTGATTGCAGCCACAATGACCGTCGGAATATCCTTTACCTCAATTTGATAGCTCATATTTTTCTCCTCTCTATCCTTTGGTTTGATGTAGAGGTTCATTTTCTTGATCAGCGCCCTTTCTTTCAAAATCTGATTTTTTACCATGGTTCTTTTTTCCTCCAAATAGCAGGTCAGATCCGACTCATCCAAGCAGTTTTCAAGCACATCTCGAATTTCTGCAATAGAAAAATCTAAGCTGCGAAGCAGCAGAATCCTCTGGGCTTTGGTAAAATCGTCTTCGCTGTAATAACGATATCCAGTCCCCGAATTCCTGTATGCGGGAGTCAGGATGGTTTCCTCGTCATAATAACGCAATGCTTTCACCGAGATATTTGTTATTTTTGAAAATTCGCTGATTTTATACATCATTCACCTCTTCGCCTGTATACAGAGATCGATCCGCCTGAACACGGCATCTATACCGAGGCTAACCACAGTATAGACGCTCCACCGCAGGGGAAGGTCAATTAGGAAATCTGCAATCTGCGATTCTTTTTCCGGAACGTAGCCATAAGAGGTATCAAGAGCCAGAATGATTTGTGCCCGTCGGATCAGTTTTGCAGAATGGATGCCGCTGGAAATATACTCCCTTAAGGTTGAGCGCTCATCTCTCGAAAGCTTTATCTGAGTTTTAATATTCGCCATAATTGATATCCCTTCTATGTATAATTTATCACATATACAGGATGTCTTAAACATAATTCCAGCTTCGCTGGGCACAGAGATAAAAAAATGAGCTGCGCACCAGCGTTTTTTTAAACGTTAGTGCGGCAGCCCCTTTTTTCAAAACAATCCACACACGTCATGAAAATACTGCTAAAATAATGTAAGGATATGTAAAGGCGGCGCCGCCGATTTGCTGATCGAAATGAGAAACGTGAATTTTAAAACATCATCATGTATCCCGACATAAAGACGAAAGGTGCCGCCAGGGTTGTCCCGGCGGCATTTCACATTCTTCCATTGGACAAAACGAATATTGCGAATAAAATAAGCATAGTAAAAAAATGCAAAAATCTGAAAGATTTCACCTTGACCGGTGTTTATTATAGTGAAAGGGGTGATGAGTATGGATGATCGGGAGATTCTCGCAGGTTTGAAACGGCTGGATGAAACAGCTTATGAAGCGTTGATGGACAAATATTTCAGATATGTTGGAGCGGTTGTGGTCAGGACGGCAGGAAACAGGCTACCGCTGCAGGACATTGAAGAGATATGCTCCGATACCTTTATTAAAATATGGTTTTCTTCCGGAACGATTCAGCTGACAGGGGAAAATCTGAAAGGCTACATAGGGATAACTGCAAGAAATCTGACGTTGAATGTACTGCGCGGCAAGCGAAAGACTTTTACGGACAATCTGGAAGCAGATATGGTCAGTTGCCGGTCTGCAGAGGATTATGCGGTATTGGGAGAGGAAATGGGGGCACTAAAAGAGATGATAAACACTTTGGCGCCGTTGGACCGGGAGATATTCATCAGAAGGTATTTTTATCTGGAACGTGTCATGGATATCGCGCGGGAGAAAGGACTAAACGAGAAAACGGTTAGCACAAAGCTAAGCAGGGCAAGGCAGCGGCTGCAGCTTGCGATTGATAAAGGGGGGATATGAAGTGGAGAAGAAAATGATCGACATACTGAGTACAGTCGATGATGAATTCTTATCCGGTATGGAGTTGTCTGAAGAAGAGGTTTACCTTCTCTCAGGGCAGTTGAATCAGGAAAGGATAAAGGAGAAAGCACGGCAGGGAATAGTCAAAGGAACAGTAAGGCAAACCGTCCGGATGAGACCTCGTAAAATGACAAAATGGGCAGTCGGAGTCATACTGGCCGCCGTGTTGCTCGGAGGTTCCGTTGCGGTCGCTCATAATCTGGATGCGTTTCGTTTTTATCTGGGTGCGAAAGCGGTGATTCCCGATGAGGAAATTACCGATGTAAGTAAAAGCGTGAGTGCATACGGTGTAAAAATGACGGTGGACAGTGTGATCGCGGGAGAGAACGATTTTGTAACGCTGCTCACATTCGAATTGGAAGACGGGAGCGCTTTCCCCGAAGGAGCTGAATTCTATGATATCAATCTCTGCATGGAGGGAAACGGAATGAATATGGCGGTCAGCAGTGCCAGACTGACAGAAGACAGAAAACAGATCGTATCGCTCATTGAAAGCTCCAGCGGCGAATCCCTGTTGGGCAGGGAGATAACAGCCAAATCGCTGGGACTATATACTGAGGCTTCCAGAGATGTTAATTCCGACATTTCCCTGCAGGAATGCTTTCAGCAGAATCCAACCCGGATGGAAATCACAGATAGTATACGAGATACGCCCTGGGATATAACCCTGTACCCTGATTTTGAGCAGCAGTTGATTCGGCAGCTGAGTTCCTTCCAGGCTGATCTGCCCTTGAAAGAGACGTATCCGGGATTCGGGTTCGGCGGAGTTGGGATCATCGACGGAAAGTTGAATATCGCTTTATATTTTCCGGCAGGTGATGAGCATGACCCGCTGAATGAGTTGAGGTCGGAAGCGGTGATCAAACAATTGATTGACAGCAGGACCGTGGAAATACATCAAGGATCCTATCGGGTCGGACTGCCTTCAGCGATACAGGGGATGAGCCTGAACATATCTGAATTCGAGGAACTGGATGAGGAGGACCTGCCTTATCTAACGCCTGTGGTAACCTATATTACAAGAGATATCCTGGCGAAAGGACCGTGGGAGATCACCTTCACAGTGAAGGACCAGGGGAAGAATATCACGGTCAGTCCGGATATGACTATCAATGTCGGGGGCGAGGAGGCCGTGCTGACGGAGGCGAATATTTCCTTAGTTGGCGGTTATGTTGTTGGAGAATGGCGCAATCGTCAGGAGCCGGGGCTACCGGAAGGCTATGCTGCCTCACTTCGTGCAGTGACAAAGGACGGGAAAATGTTAAGGTTTAAAATCTCTGCCGCAAGCTGCTTCACAAATCAAGAGGGGGATCCATGTTTTAAATTCAACTATGAGATTTTTGAGGATGAGCAGAAAAAAAATCGAATATTCTTGAGCGGGGATAAGCTTGCGGAAATCAAAAAAATTATTGTGGATGATCATGAATTTCAAATCAACTGACAGATAAACATGATAATATGTACAGGGGCAGTCGCACTAAAATGAAAATTTAGTGCGACTGCCCCTGATGTTTTTGGTATGATATCCGCTACACTTAGCTTCTTTTACCAGTTCAGTGTTTTCTGTACTTCTAGAATACGGGAACTACAGATCCCTGATAAGTGTCTTCGATGAATTTTCTTGTT
>JAQSXD010000246.1 GCA_029266295.1 Bacillota bacterium
AACATCAGGAAGGTATAAGCAGAAAGCTGTGTAAAGGAACTCTGCAAATTCATCCAAACTTCTGCGCCGTCTTCAGCTACTTCAGCAAAGCCGAACAGGATTCCGAAGGTACCAACAACATTTTCCTTAGCGATCAAACCGGTAACCGTAGCGACTGCGGCTTTCCAGTCACCCCAACCAAGAGGAGCAAATACCGGAGCGATGACTCTTCCGATGGAGGCCAGAATGGAATCTTCGATGTCAACCATTTGGAGGTTCCAGCCAAATGTGCTGAGGAACCAAACTACGATTGTCGCCAGCAGAATGATGGTTCCCGCTTTTTTTACGAAGGACTTGCCTCGGTCCAGCATGTGAATGAAAACACTTTTCACTCCGGGCACGTGGTAGGAAGGAAGTTCCATTACAAAAGGTGCAGGGTCTCCTGCGAATAACTTTGTCTTTTTCAGGATCACCCCCGATATGATAATCGCTGCAATTCCCACGAAATAAGCGGATGGTCCGACCCATACCGATTCTGGGAACAGCGCGCCGGCAATCAAAGCGATAATGGGAAGCTTTGCACTGCAAGGGATAAAGGTTGTGGTGATAATGGTCATCCGGCGGTCATTCTCACTCTCAATGGTTCTTGTTGCCATAATGCCGGGAATCCCGCAGCCTGTTCCGATCAGGATCGGAATAAAGGATTTACCGGATAAGCCGAATCTTCTGAAGATCCGGTCCATGATAAAGGCGATTCTCGCCATATATCCGCTGTCCTCCAGGATTGCGAGACAGAGAAAGAGCACCAGCATCTGAGGCAGAAATCCCAGCACTGCGCCGACGCCGCCGACAATGCCGTCTATCAGCAGAGAGTACAGCCATTCCGAAGTGCCGACGGATGTTAAGAAGCTTCCCAGGCCGTTTGGAACAATATCCCCAAACAGAACATCGTTGACCCAATCGGTACCCATGGCTCCTACCGTTGAAATCGAAATGTAGTAAACCAGGAACATGACCACTGCGAAAATGGGAAGCGCCAGCCATTTATTGGTGACGATTCTGTCAATACGATCCGATGGCGTCATGTCCGATTTGCTGCCTTTGCGAAGACTGGTTTTGATGACACTGTTGATATATGTATACCGTTCGTTGGTAATGATGCTTTCGCCGTCATCGTCCAGATCACTTTCACAGATTGCTGTAATGCCGTTGATTTTATCAAGAACCTCTTTTGAAAGGGAAATGCTGTTCAATACTTTTTCGTCATGCTCAAAGAGTTTGATGGCTAGCCAGCGGCGGCTGATTTTACTGTCGTGGCCTACAATTAATTCCTCAATTTGGGACAAAGCCTTTTCAACCGGTACGGAAAAGGTATGCTTTGGTTCAAAGCCGGCTTTTGCCTGCGCCAGGTTTACCGCTCTTTGGGTTACCTCTTTCAGACCGATTCCTTTTAAGGCTGATGTCTCCACAACTTCGCAGCCGAGCGAATCTTTCAGCTTTTTCATATCGATGACATCGCCGTTTTTTTGAACCACGTCGATCATGTTGAGTGCAATAACCACAGGAATGCCGATTTCGGTCAGTTGAGTTGTTAAATAAAGGTTACGCTCAATATTAGAAGCGTCTACAATATTAATAATTGCGTCTGGCTTTTCATTGACCAGATAATTTCTAGTTACGACCTCTTCCAAAGTGTAAGGAGAAAGGGAATAAATCCCCGGCAGGTCTTGAATAATGACATCCTTGTGTCCGCGAAGCTTTCCTTCTTTCTTTTCCACAGTAACGCCCGGCCAGTTGCCTACGTATTGGGAACTGCCGGTAAGCTCATTAAACATCGTTGTTTTCCCACTGTTGGGATTTCCGGCAAGTGCAATTTTAATTGCCATGATCTAACTTCCTTTCTCTAAAACTACTCCACTATGATTTTTTCCGCATCATCCTTACGCAGCGTCAGCTCGTAACCTCTTACGGTAATTTCAATGGGGTCTCCCAAAGGGGCTACCTTTTTAATAAAGATACGAGCGCCTTTTGTGATTCCCATGTCCATGATTCTTCTCTTCACCGCACCCTCTCCGTCGAGCTTTAAAACGGTGACCGTTTCGCCGATGGGAGTGCTCTTTAAAGTTTTCATGCTCATTCCTCCGTTTTCAATTTATCTGTAAGACCCGAATCCTCGTAACGTTATACGATAATCCGCGTCGCCATGGATTTATCCAGTGCTACCCTGGTATCCTTAATGTTGAGGATCATATTTCCTCCGATTTCAGATACGACGGTAACGGTACTGCCTACGACAAACCCGAGGCTTTCCAAAAATCGCTTCGTATCATCCTTCCCGTTGATCTTCTTAATGGTATTCTTCTCACCGGATCTCATCATTGATAGTGGCATTTCTCTAACCTCCTTTAGTAAGTCGATGCTAACTTGTGGTTAAAATATTTGGTTAGCACATGCTAACCCAATTACAGTTTACTATCACTAACTCGTCTTTGTCAATGAAAATTTGAAAAAAATTCTATGGTAATACAAAATCTTCAAGCAGGTGAGCAAGGGGAAAGGATGAGTCCGAGCGTTGCAAAACAAAATAAAAGTCCTCCGATCAATAAACCGGAGGACTTTTACAAAGTGTGTATCTATTAAAAGAAGGAAAGTGCTCGTATGAGGTAATCTCCTTACCTATGATTTTAGAGTCTTAATGTGTAGATTCTGTGTAGAACTTGTGGTAAGTGGATAAAAATAAAAATAAGGCTGCAAATAAAATAAGGCAAAATAAAAATAAGGCTGCTTGACAAGCGCCGAATCGGGAATATAATATGAAACTGAAACTCAGTTTCAATTTGTGCCATTGTTTACGGCAGGAGGACGGTATGAACAGCACCATTTCTTATAAAACCAGGCAGAAGGATCAAATCATGGGATGCCTGATTCAGAATAAAGAGCGGCATATCACCGCAGATGAGATTATGGAAGCCTTAAATCAAAAGAGCATGAGGGTAGGAAAGGCCACTGTTTATAGACATCTGGATCGGCTGGTATCGGAAGGGATCATCCGAAAATATTTTGTGGATGATGGGAAAAGTGCCAGTTATCAATATCAATATGTGGGTTCTACTGAGACCTGTTCCCATCACTATCACTTAAAATGTCTGGATTGTGGCAGGCTGATCCATTTGGACTGTAAGTATTTGGGAGGGATGGATTCCCATATCAAGGAGCGCCACGACTTTCACGTGGATCACATCAAGACCGTCCTATACGGACAGTGCGGATCTTGCGCAGAAAAGCAAGCATGTGGATGCTATGAGGATAAACAAGTGCGTGGATCCTACGCGGATAGACCAGCATGTGGCCCGTGTGCGGAAAAACAAAAAGGAGAGAGTGAATGAAGAAAACAGGAATAAGAAAACTACTCAGTGCAATGGTTCCAGCCACATTGATATTTGCGCTTCTGCTTACGGGTTGCTCGCAAGCGGAACAAACTCCTTCTGGAGAAGGCAGTGGTGCAAAGGTGTCAAGTGAGACGGAAAGCCATAAGCCGCAAGTAATTGCTACGCTCTTTCCTCAATATGACTTTGCAAAGCAAATTGCAGGAGACAAGGCCGATGTGGTGCTGCTTCTGCCGCCGGGATTAGAAAGCCATTCTTACGAGCCTACCCCTTCTGATATGATAAAAATTCATAAGGCCGACGTATTTCTTTATACGGGAGAAATCATGGAGGCTTGGTCACAGAAACTTATCCTGAGCCTCGAGAACTCTGGCGCTGAATGCTTGGTTGTTGATGTTTCAAAGGGAGTCCCTCTTGTAAGGACTGCGGATATCGAAAAGGAGCATGAACATGCAGATGGGGATGAGCATGAATATGCAGACGGCGATGACCAGGAGCATTCCCACATATATGACCCTCATATTTGGACAGACCCCCAGCTTGCGAAGATTATGGTGGCAAATATTCTGGAAGGATTGTGCAGTGCGGATCCTGAAAATGCAGAAGTTTATAAAGCCAATGCCTCTGAATATATGAAAGAACTGGATGGGCTAGATCTGGAATTCAGGACCGTCATAGACAACGCAAAACGAAATGAAATTATTTTTGGAAGTAGATTTGCATTTTATTATTTTGTAAAACGATATGGCTTAGACTATGAATCGGCGTTTGATTCGTGCTCGGCAGAAACAGAACCCAGCACCAGAACGGTTAAGTTGCTGATCGATGAAATCAAGGAAAAGAAAATACCCGTTATTTTTTATGCGGAACTGGAAGAACCCAAAACTGCCAAGGCCTTAAGTGCAGAGACCGGGGCAAAGCTGCTGATGCTTCATTCCTGCCATAATGTGACTAAGGATGAATGGGAGAGCGGCGCAACTTACCTTTCTCTGATGAAGCAAAATGCGGAAAATCTCAAGGAGGGCCTGAGCCAATGACACAAATCAGCGTCAGAGACGTTATGATCAGCTATGAAAAGCGGCCTGTGATCAGCGGCCTCAGCTTTGATGTGAATGCAGGAGATTATCTTTGTATTGTAGGGGAAAACGGCTCAGGGAAAACGACCTTGATGAAGGGACTGCTCGGGCTGCTGCCGCTGAAAAAAGGTGAGATCCGATACGGAGATGGAGTAAAATCCAGCCAAATCGGATACCTGCCACAGCAAACCCTGGTGCAAAAGGATTTCCCCGCATCGGTGCAGGAGGTTGTGATATCCGGTTGTCTGAACCGGATGGGTTTGCGGCCGTTCTTTGCAGGGAGCGAGAAACGAAGAGCAGCGGAAAAAATGAAGGAACTTGGGATCGACCATTTAAAAAACCGCTCCTATAAAATGCTTTCGGGAGGGCAGCAGCAGAGAGTCTTGCTTGCACGGGCACTTTGTGCCGCAGAGAAGATCATCCTGCTAGACGAA
This sequence comes from Bacillota bacterium, assembly GCA_029266295.1. GTDB lineage: Bacteria > Bacillota > Clostridia > Peptostreptococcales > Anaerovoracaceae > Anoxybacterium. The sequence continues at coordinate 4,876 of JAQSXD010000246.1, forward strand.
CCCTTTTCCGGTTTGGATCCCATCGTTACAGCTGAATTCTATAAAATCATAAATCGATTAAATCAACAGGGAATTACCGTATTGATGATTACCCATGATGTTAAAGCCGCTGCAGCGTATGGCGGGAAGATTTTGCATCTTGGAGCCTCCGCTGATTTTTTCGGAACAACAGAAGAATACCGCAGGAGCGAGATCGGTACCCGGTTCTTGCAGCAGGGAGGAGGGGTGCAGCATGTTTGATTTATTAATAGAGCTATTCTCCTATTCCTTTCTTCAGCGGGCTTTTCTTGTGGGGATTATCGTTGCTCTTTGTTCAGCCCTTCTGGGCGTCAGCCTGGTGTTGAAACGGTATTCCATGATAGGAGACGGTCTTTCCCACGTAGGGTTTGGTTCCCTCTCCATTGCGATGGCACTGAACCTTGCGCCGCTGAAGGTATCCATACCCGTTGTGGTGGTATCCGCATTTTTACTGCTGCGAATCAGTGAAAACAGCAAAATAAGAGGAGATGCGGCGATTGCCATCATCTCCAGCAGTTCGATTGCGATTGGTGTACTGATTACCTCACTGACCACGGGAATGAATACGGACGTCTATAATTTCCTGTTTGGAAGTATTCTGGCGATGAGCAGGGAGGATGTGGTTCTGAGCATGGCTTTGTCTGCCGTTGTTCTCCTGTTGTTTATCTTCTTTTATCATAAGATCTTCGCGGTAACCTTTGATGAAAACTTTGCGAGGGCAACGGGTACAAACGCAGGGCTATACAACATGCTCATCGCCCTTTTAACAGCAGTGACCATCGTGGTAGGCATGCGGATTATGGGATCATTGCTGATCTCCAGCTTGATCATCTTCCCGGCATTATCTGCCATGAGAATTTTCCGCAGCTTTCGGGGCGTTGTTTTCACAGCCGCTGTGGTCTCGGTAATCTGTTTCGTATGCGGAATGGTGATCTCCTATGGATTTGATACCCCTGCGGGAGCCAGCATCGTGGCAGTGAATCTTGCTGTATTTCTCATCTGCTGTCTGCTGGGCATGATTCCCAGAGGTGAGGCGGAGTAATTTTAAGCAACAACGA
>JAQSXD010000247.1 GCA_029266295.1 Bacillota bacterium
ATCCATAACTTTTCCGGTGTCCTTACGAATACCAACCCGTTCAATTGTCATGAGACCTTGGGCAGTAAACATAAGATCGTCACTGAGTGCAACTCCAATCGTCTTATCTCCAACATCTAAAGCGATTAATTTCATGGTTTATTTCCTTTCAAACTGGATTCAATCTGGATGATTATATTTTCAACATAGAATGCGATATTGATATGGAACTTTTTAAATTGATCTAATTTTTGAAAACTAAGAAAGCGGACTGTGATAGCCCGCTTAACTTATATGTTCTGAAACACTGCATTTGATGTATCAACCGTTATTTTTTTAAGAATGCCCTAAGCAGCTCTTCCACAAGGTCGTCACGTTCTATATGTCGGATGATATTTCTGGCATTATTATGCCCTGTAATATAAGAAGGATCTCCCGACAGAATGTATCCGACCATCTGATCGATTGCATTATAGCCTTTTTCTTCTAAAGCATCGTAAACAGTTTTGAGAATATCTTCCGTTGTCTGCTGCTCCCCCTTGTCAGGGCTATTAAAAAGTATAGTATTTCTGTCCATTCTGCTCACCCCTTCTTTCTTATGGATGATTTTATTATATCAAATGCTCCGTGACATAAACAAGGAGTTTTCTGATTTTTAATATTGTTGTAACAAAGTTTCCGCTAAATCCAATGCATCATTGATCTTAGACGGATCTTTAGCACCAGCTTGAGCCATATCTGCTTTGCCCCCGCCGCCGCCGCCTGCTGCTGCTGCAATTTGCTTAATCATATTACCGGCGTGATAACCCTTTTCCAGAAGATCATCTGAGACAGAGACCATAAAGGTAACTTTGCCGTTTGTTTCAGTTGCAAATACGATGATGATGCCTTTGTTCTCCGCTTTGATCTGATCGGAAAGAGTTCTAAGATCATTGATATCATAATCTTTAAAGGCTTTTGTGATCAAACGCACGTCTTTAATCACCTTGGCTTCTGAGATGAGCGCATCGAGGCCGGAACTCATTGCCTGACGTTTCAGATCTTCCAGTTCTTTTTTGCTTGCCTTCAGCTCTTCATTCAAGATGGTGATCCTGTTTAAGAGACCGGAACCATTTGTTTTCAGTGCATCGGCAGCAGAATGAACAAGTTCCTCTTCGGTCTTGAGTTTTTTGTATAATCCGGTACCTGTGATGGCTTCAATTCTTCTGACTCCTGCCGCAACTCCGTTTTCGCTCAGGATGCGGAAGGCGCCGATTTGCCCGGAATTACTAATATGCGTTCCTCCGCAGAGCTCTGTGCTGTAGTCGCCTACAGAAACAACACGGACTGTATCACCGTATTTTTCACCAAACAAAGCAGTAGCACCGGAGATGATTGCATCTTCTACGGATTTAACCTCTGTGATGACCGGGAAGAAATAATTTATTTTTTCATTTACAATCGATTCGATTTTCAGTAGATCGGACTTTGAGATTCCTTCAAAATGCGTAAAATCGAAACGAAGGCTGTCTTCTGTAACATTGGAACCAGCCTGTTCTACATGGTTGCCTAAAACTTCTTTCAAAGCCTTATGCAAAATGTGGGTTGCGGTATGATTTCTGGCAGTATTATTTCTTCTTCCAATAGAAACTTGAGCTGAAACAAGATCGCCAACTTTGACATTTCCTGCTACAACCTTAACCTTATGAGCATAGATTCCCTTGGATTTGGAAACTGAGAGAACTTCAAGTTCAGAATGATCTCCTTTCAGGATTCCTGTGTCGCTGGCCTGTCCGCCGCTTTCTGCATAGAATGGTGTTTTATCTAGAACCAGAAGTGCACTGTCCCCTTCTGATAAGCTTCCGACTGGCTGCTTATCAAGGAACAGTCCTTTTACAGATGCTTCTCCGGATAAGGTGTCATAACCGATAAATGTAGTATCTTCAAGACCGGAGAACATTGTTGCGTCATCAGACCATCCTTCGTCTTCATCGGATTTTCTAGCTGCTCTGGCTTGTTCTTTCTGATGGAGCATGTGTTCGTTAAATCCTTCTACATCAGCAGCACATCCATTTTCCTCAAGGATTTCCTGCGTCAGTTCCAGCGGGAATCCATAGGTATCATAGAGCTTAAAGACTTTATCTCCAGAGAGTATTGTCTGGGATGCAGCATTTAATTCTTTAATATAGTCATGAATAATAGCAGTACCTTGATCGATAGTGGTACTGAATTTATCTTCTTCAACAGTAAGGATCTTATGAATATAATCTCTTCTCTCCTCCAGTTCAGGATATGCAGAACCGGAAACTTCAATGACCTTCTTGGATAAGTCTGCAAGGAAAGAACCCTGAATTCCAAGGAGTTTTCCGTGTCTTGCGGCTCTTCTGAGAAGACGGCGAAGCACATATCCCCTACCCTCGTTGCTAGGCAGAATTCCATCTGCAATCATGAAGGTAACGGAACGAATATGATCTGTAATGATACGAATGGAGATGTCAGTATTCGCTGTTCCATCTTTGTATTCAACCCCAGACAATTCAACGACAGATTTCAGAATATACTGGATTGTGTCAACATTAAAGATAGAATCCACTTCCTGCATGATGCAGGCAAGACGTTCCAATCCCATCCCTGTATCAATGTTTGGGTGTGCCAGCGGTGTATAATTTCCTGCTTCATCTCGATTAAACTGTGTGAATACATGATTCCAGAACTCTACATAACGGTCGCATTCACAGCCAGGTTTACAGTCGGGTTTTCCGCAGCCGTATTTTTCTCCTCTATCAAAGTATATTTCAGAACATGGACCGCAGGGGCCTGTCCCAATTTCCCAAAAATTATCGTCTTTGCCCAGGGGAACAATTCTTTCTTCCGGGAGTCCGATGGTGTTTTTCCAAATCTCAACGGCTTCATGATCCTCTTCGTAAACGCTTGCCCATAAACGATCCACTGGCATATTCAATACTTTTGTGATGAATTCCCAGCCCCAAGTTATGGATTCGACCTTAAAATAATCACCGAACGAAAAGCTGCCCAGCATTTCAAAGAATGTGGCGTGTCTGGCCGTGTAACCTACGTTTTCAATGTCTCCCGTACGGATACATTTTTGACATGTGGTCATTCTCTTGCTCGGAGGAGTTTCCAGTCCGGCAAAATATGGCTTTAAAGGAGCCATTCCGGAGTTGATCAAGAGAAGGCTCTTATCTTTTTCCGGTATCAAAGAAAAGCTTTTTCTTGCATAATGGTCCTTTCCCTCATAAAATTCTTGAAACATTCTCCTTAGCTCGTTCAATCCAAGTTTTTCCATTTACTATAATCCTCCTGTTGTTGTGCTTTCTATATCTAAATCATTGGAAAAAATAACATAGATTCCTTTGCCCTTTTCCTTTGAATAATACATCGCTTTATCTGCTTTCAGAAACAGCTCGGTATATCTTTCTCCATGATCGGGTGAAACAGAAATTCCGATACTCGCTCGCAGTTTCAAAGATGTATCACTGGTTAGCTGGATATTGTTCAGTAATCTTGAAATTTCATCTGCTTTCATGATCAGATCATCATCTGATTTAATATCTTTTAGCAGAATGATGAATTCATCTCCGCCGATTCTTCCTTTAATATCTGTGGCTCTGAAGCTGCGGTTAATCCCATTTGCCACCTCTACCAAAGCTTTATCACCGTAATAATGCCCCATGTCATCGTTGATTCTTTTAAAATCGTCAATATCAATGACAAAGAGCGCATGGCGCTGGTTTCTGCCCTCATTTTTCAGGAAGTCACTGATCAAATATTCACTGGTTATCTTATTGTAAAGCTCCGTCAGCAAATCATTCTCAGCTTTAAATTTAAGGATCTCGTTCTTTATCTTTAGTCTTTCATTGAGTATTTCCAGCTCATTCTTACTCTTCTCTATGGTAACTCTGTACCTGGCCTGTCTCCAAATAATATAAAGGAACAGGACTGCAAACAAGATGAAAACCTGGATGGACAGCAAAACCGTCGGATTTTGAATGGATATGGTCTGCAGATTAATTCCATCACTTGGAGCGGTTGTTACCAGATACCAGTCATTGACACCGATGGGGGTAAAACAGAAATATTCCGATTTTCCGCGGAGCGTATAAAACACGATACCCGGTTCTCTGTTAACAAACGCTTGAATGAAATCATCCTTGCTTTCTCCCTTTTGAAATGAGACATCATTTAAAAAGCTGAAGACATTTTTATAATCTCGAAACGCCGAATTTCCAAAGGATAGAATAAAATCTCCGTTTCTTTCAATAATCTGATATTCTAAATCTCCTTTATTATCCGAGCTTCTCAGGATATTCATGATATAGTTGGAATAATATAATCCTGAAACGGTACCGGCTATTTTACTATCATGATAAATTGGCGACGTTAAGGCAATCATATCTCGATTGTACAGTGCATTCCGATAGATGACAGAGATGTACTTTTTTCCGCCGGTAGACCCCACAAGATAATCGGGATGATTAATATTTACAGTGCCCTTATTATTAATATAATATTTGCCGTTGAGATCATTCACAAGCAACAGGCTGAATGGTGATTCATAACCTACCCGCTTGATAAACTCTCTTGCCTCATTGCTTTCTATTGAATCATAGGTGGCGAGAATGGATGAAAGCGCAAATACCGTGTTTAAGTCACTTTTTATTTTCTCTCGTATCATCGCAGCGCTTGTCCTAGTCGCCAGCATTTGACTTGCTTTTTCTTCTGCCCGGGTATTTGTAGTTACATAGGAATAGAAATCGTATAAAAAAATGCACAGCGTTATTATGATCCCTATGATCAAAAATCCCCCGACCCATTTGTTTGTTCTCTCAAAGATACTCATATTCCTATCTCTCTTATAATCTTACGAGATTTGTTATTTCTATGTTAAATTACTGACCGATGTATTATACCACAAAACTCTACATATATCTATTAAATTTATTGCGAGATTGCCATAAAAAGGCACAAAATGAGGCTAATCTGTGACAGTTCGTGTAAGTCAAATTTCTCGCTGTTTCCTATTGCCAAATTCTGTGATAAGATATAGAAAAATGAAATCCAAGGAGTATTACAAATGAAGAAAAGCATACTTGGAAATACGGGCTTGCAGGTAACCGAAGTCGGATTCGGCGTTCTGACCGTAGGAAAAACGCAGCTAAATATGACCATTGATGAGGGGGCTGCTGTTCTCCGGTATGGTCTTGAGCGGGGAATCAACTTCCTGGATACTGCAGAATACTACGAAACCTATCCCTATATTAGAAAAGCGCTGAAAGGAACCTCTTTCGAACCGGTTATCACATCCAAAAGCCTGGGACGAACCTATCATTCCATGGAAACTGCAATTGAGGAAGCAAGAAATGCACTTGATCGAGATGTGATTGACATTTTTCTTTTGCACGAAGTCCGGGAAGGTTCTGATTTCGAAAATCGAGCCGGAGCATGGGAATGTCTTCAGGAAGCAAAAGCAAAAGGAATTGTTAAGGCCATTGGACTTTCCACCCATCATGTTGACGTTGCAGCGAAAGCATCAAATGTAAAGGAAATCGATGTACTCTTCCCGCTCATTAATCTTCAGAGTCTGGGAATTCGAAATGGTGCTGGTTTTGGAACAAAAGAAGAAATGGCAACGGAAATTAAAAACGCTTCGCAGGCGGGAAAAGGCGTTTTTGCCATGAAGGTGTTTGGCGGAGGAAATCTTGTAGGGCGCTATCAGGAAGCAGTTCAGTATGTTTGCAGCTTAGAGGGTATTTCATCTATGATGATCGGGTTTGGTTACAACCATGAAATCGACCGGATCATTGAGGCTGTGGAAGGATCTTTAGATCCTTCTTATGTTCCTGATCTTACAGAGAAAAAAATTCAAATCGATCAGGGAGACTGCGAAGGCTGTGGAAACTGCATTGTAAGATGTCCAAACGGAGCGATTTATCGCAACGACCAAGGACTCGCTGCAGT
>JAQSXD010000248.1 GCA_029266295.1 Bacillota bacterium
AAGTATCAGAACAAGTTCTTTATCAGCCCAAAGCAGTTTGAAAAGGATCTGCAGTATCTTCAGGAAAACCAGTACACTCCAGTTGTCATGAAAGATTTGATCGCATATGTCGACAATGGCACCCCTCTTCCGAAGCGACCGGTATTGATCACCTTCGACGATGGATTCTTTAACAACTATCTTTATGCGTATCCGCTCCTTCGAGAATATAACATGAAAGCCGTATTTTCCGTGATCGGTGATCTTGCAGACAAATACAGTGTCATACAAGATGAGAACGCGTATTACGCTTATATGACATGGGAGGATATTAAAGAACTCAGCGCCTCCGGTTATATTGAGATACAAAACCACTCTTACGATCTTCATGATAATAATGGAAGTCGTCGGGGAGCGATGCAAAAACAAGGAGAAAGCCTTGATTCCTATCGGCAGGTTTTAGAAGAAGATGTGGGGAAAATGCAGCAAATGTTATATGAAACCACAGGTCAGATGCCCACAACCTTTACCTATCCTTATGGTTACATCAGCAAAAGTTCCAAGGAAATTTTGAAAAGCATGGGCTTTCGTGCAACATTGAGCTGCGCGGAAGGGCTAAACCATATTACGCGTGACCCCGATTCTCTCTTTTATTTAAAGAGGGTTTGCCGTTCACCGGAGGAATCCAGCGTGCAATTTTTTAAAGCAATTGCACCGCCGCTAGAAAAAAAGGCAGAGAACGAAGCTCAGGACAATCAGGCTGAGCAGGACAATCAGGCCCAGCAGGACAATCCGGCGGTGCAATAGGGCTGCTTAAAGTTCCAACTCATACATCAGCATTGCCATAGCGGCCATACCTGCGGTTTCCGTCCTCAGAATGGTCTTTCCGAGGGTCACACTTTTCACGCCCAGTTCCATCAGTGCCTTGGCTTCCTTATCAGAGAATCCACCCTCAGGACCGATGATTAAAGCTGCGTTGCGCGGCTTTCTTTCCAGGCTTTTTAAATAGTCTTTTATAGAGTATTCCTGTTCATTTTCGTAAGGAAACACAGTAATTTCAAAATTACTCAGGTTGTTAATCATTTCCTTAAATGTCATTGCCTGTTGAATTTGAGGGATGAGTCCCCTTTTGCACTGTTTTACGGCTTCATCAGCAACCTTCTGCCAGCGTTGAATTTTGTTATGAAAACTCCCGTTGTCCACCACCACAGTTCGATCGGTAAAAACAGGTACTACTGAGTATACTCCAAGCTCAATATTTTTTTGAATGATGGTTTCCATTTTTCCCTGCTTGGGAATTCCCTGAAACAAGGTAACCTGAAGTTCCGGTTCGCGGGCGAACTTCTGCTTGTCTAAAATTCTTGCCTCAATGAAATCCTTGTCGATCACAATGATTTCGGTCTCATATTCAAATTCAACCGTATCAGAAATGGTCAGCAAATCCCCAGCTCCAAGCCGGAGAACCTTCTGAATATGTTTCCGATCATCTGAATCTGTTATTCGGATGCTTCCACCTACGATATTGGCTGCATCTACAAAAAATTTACTCATGTTTTTTACCGCCTTACGCAATATATTGCAGCTCAGTAAGTTAATAGAAATAATGCCTATTCTTATTAACGATAACTAGCTGCAATTGCGCACCATTCCCCTTCCTCCAAAATTTCTAGAATGCGGAAACCGCAGGCTTCAATGGCAGCAGAGACAATTTGTTTCTTTTCAATCAGAATTCCAGAGGAGATATAGATGGCTTTCCCTGTCAAATGGGCCGCAACGTCTTTGGACAGCATCATCACAAGATCCGCCATGAGGTTTGCCACCACAATTTCAGCTTTTTCATTGAGCCCCTTGGTCAGATCCCCTTCGTAAACACGAACCTTTGATGAGACGCCGTTCAATTCCACGTTTTCTTTTGTTACTTCCACAGCTACGGGGTCAATATCCACGGCTGCAATGTCCTTCGCTCCCAGCAGTGCTGCCGCTATGGACAGAATTCCCGATCCGCAGCCAACGTCAATGACCGAATCAAGGTCTGTCTCAAGGCACTTTTCAAGGAGTTTAATACAAAGTGATGTGGTAGGATGGGTACCGGTTCCAAATGCCATACCTGGATCAATTTCGATCACAAGCTCATCCTTTGCTGCGCTATAAGCCTCCCAGCTTGGTTTGATTACGATACGATCTGTGAGTTTCGCCGGTTTAAAATACTCTTTCCAGTTGTCTTTCCAATCGGAATCATCCACCACCGTCCAGCTCATCTTCGCAGCCGGAGCAACTCTGTCGTCAGACGCTGCCTGTGTCTCAGTGCCACCTAGCTTCTCCTGCGTCTTAGTGCTGCCCTGCTCTTCCTGTGCTGGCGCATCGTCTGTAAATAGCGCTGCGAGCTGATTTAGCGTTTCTCTTCCATCTTCCGTATCATCCAGATAAAAGGTGAGGCCCGCTTCCATGCTTTCATAATTCATCAGACTTTCGTCAATATAGTCCCAATCATAGGAGTTCTTTTTCTCCATCAACGCCTGAAAATCCTGCGGATCTTCAACAGCAAAACCCGCTATCCCCATATCCATGAGGATACAGGTCAGCGGGTCAAGATGTTCCTGCGACGTTTTTATTTTTACTTCAATATACTTCATGATCCTTTAAAGATCTCCTTCATCGCATCTGCAAACTTTTTCTTTTTGGAGTAACAACCTTCTTCTGTATGAAGCGACTCTCCAAACTTGCTGATCAGTTTCTTTTGTTCACTTGTAAGTTTTGTTGGAACTTCAAGGGTAACCTTAACATAAAGATCGCCGACCTTTGAAGTTCTTAATGATTTAATTCCCTTGCCCTTCAGCCTGAACACCGTTTCCGGCTGCGTCCCTGCAGGAATCTTATAAGATACCTTTTCTTTTAATGTAGGAACGACGATGTCATCACCAAGTGCTGCTTGTGTAAAGGTAATCGGCAAATCAAGCCACAAATCAGTGCCTTTTCTTATGAACAGCGGATGAGGCTGGACTCCAATGACAACATAAAGATCACCGCTGGGCCCTCCATTGCTTCCCGGTTCTCCCTGGCCTTTGATGGAAATCACTGAATCGTTATCAACTCCGGCAGGAATATCCACCGAGATGGTAACAGTCTTTCTGACCTTACCGGAACCGCTACAGCCAGGACAGGGATTTTCAATCGTCTCTCCGGTGCCGCCGCACTTATCACATGCGGTCACGTTTGTAAACTGGCCGAACGGCGTTCTCTGTGTGGTACGCACTTCACCGCTGCCGTTGCACTTGGAGCAAGTTACCTTTTCCGAGCCTTGAGCCGCACCGCTTCCACCACAGGTCTCGCACTCAACATATTTATTAATTTGAATCTGCTTTTTCGCTCCGAAAGCTGCTTCTTCAAATGCAATGCTAATATTTTTCTGTAAATCCTGACCCTTTCTCGGTCCGTTTCTTCTTCTGGTGCCACCTTGACTAAAGCCGCCTCCAAACATTCCGCCGAACAGATCGCCGAAAATGTCTTCGAAGCCTCCGCCAAAGCCGCCACCAAAGCCACCGCCACCGAAGCCCGCATTGGGATCTACCCCCGCATGGCCGAACCTGTCATATTTATCCTTTTTCTGAGGGTCAGAAAGTATGCTGTATGCTTCATTTACTTCTTTGAATTTTTCTTCTGCGGTCTTGTCTCCAGGATTTCTGTCCGGATGATATTCCATTGCTTTCTTTCGGAATGCCTTTTTTATCTCGTCATCCGCTGCTCCCTTGTTCAGTCCAAGGACCTCATAAAAATCACGTTTTTCTGCCATCACTGTAACCCTCTCTTAAGAATCGAAAGCCAAATTGCTCTCGTTGTTATATTATTTTATGTTCTGCGCGACAAATTCAGAAACGACCGCTCAAAATCGATCAGTCATTTCTGAATCTGCAGTTCCCCAGAATCTAATCACATTTGCGGTACGTTCCCGAAGGACCGCACCGCAAAATTATACTTCATTTTATTGATTGGCGTCAACTTATTTGTCGCAGTCAACAACTTCATCAATTACAAATTCACTTATTTGTTATCGTCAACCACTTCGTAATCCGCATCAACGACATTGTCCGGTCTAGCCTGCGTATCGTCAGCAGCATCAGCTCCGCCCATGTTTCCGGGATTGAAGCCTGCTGCTCCGGGATCAAATCCAGCTCCGCCCTGCGCCTGCTGTGCCTGTTGGTACATCTTCGCAGAAATGGTATGGAATTCTTCCGTCAGGGTGTCGGTCTTTTCCTTGATTTCCGGAATGTTGTTTCCTTCCAGAGCTTTCGAGAGAGCATCTTTCGCGCTGTTGATTTTTGCCTTTTCATCGTCGCTTAAGCTTGCTTCAATATCCTTCAAGGATTTTTCGGTCTCATAAACCAGCGTCTCCGCTCTGTTTCTGATATCGATTTCTTCCTTCTTCTTTTTATCCTCTTCCGCATACAGTTCCGCTTCTTTGATCTTCTGCTTGATATCGTCATCGGAAAGCTTCGTAGAGGATGTGATGGTAATTCTCTGTTCCTTACCGGTTCCCATATCCTTTGCGCTTACGTTTACAATACCGTTGGCATCAATGTCAAAGGTAACTTCGATCTGAGGAATTCCTCGCGGTGCCGGCGGAATGCCGGAAAGCTGGAATCTTCCAAGCGTAATATTACCTGCTGCCATTTCTCTTTCACCCTGCATTACGTGAATGTCAACAGCAGTCTGATTGTCTGCAGCGGTTGAGAAGATCTGGCTCTTCTTTGTCGGAATTGTTGTATTTCTTTCGATGAGCTTGGTTGCAACTCCGCCCAAAGTTTCAATGGACAGGGAAAGCGGAGTAACGTCCAGAAGCAGAACGTCTTTTACTTCACCAGTAAGAACGCCGGCCTGTACCGCAGCACCTACCGCTACGCACTCATCAGGGTTGATTCCCTTGAATGGATCTTTTCCTGTAATTTTCTTAACAGCATCCTGTACAGCAGGGATTCTTGTGGACCCTCCAACCAGAATTACTTTTGCCAGATCCGTATTGGTAACGCCTGCATCTGACATAGCCTTTCTCATAGGCTCAATGGTCTTTTCTACAAGGTGTGAGGTCAACTGGTCAAATTTCGCTCTGGTAATATCCATATTCAGGTGGAGCGGTCCGTCTGCATTTACAGTAATGAAAGGCAGATTGATATTGGTTGTCTGTGAGCTTGAGAGCTCTTTCTTTGCCTTTTCAGCCGCTTCCTTTAATCTCTGGTGAGCCATTTTGTCTTTTCTGAGGTCTACGCCATTTTCCTTTGCAAAGCTGTCTGCGATAAAGTTCATCAACGCTTCGTCAAAATCGTCTCCGCCCAGTCTGTTGTTTCCGTTTGTAGCAAGTACTTCGAAAACGCCGTCTCCAAGTTCAAGAATGGATACGTCGAAGGTACCGCCGCCCAAATCGTAAACCAGAATCTTGTGATGTTCATGCTCTTTATCAAGGCCGTATGCAAGGGATGCAGCAGTAGGCTCGTTAATAATTCTCTTTACGTCAAGGCCCGCAATTTTACCGGCATCCTTAGTTGCCTGTTTCTGGCTGTCTGTGAAGTACGCAGGAACAGTAATAACCGCTTCGGTAATTTTCTCACCGAGATAGCTTTCAGCATCTGCCTTCAGCTTAGCGAGAATCATTGCGGAGATATCCTGTGGAGTGTATCCTTTTCCGTCTATTTCAACTTTATGATCTGTTCCCATATGTCTTTTTATGGAAGCGATGGTTCTGTCGGGGTTTGTGATCGCCTGTCGTTTGGCTGTTTCCCCTACCAGTCTCTCTCCATTTTTAGCAAAACCAACAACAGATGGCGTGGTTCTGTTTCCTTCTGCATTTGCAATTACAACCGGTTCGCCGCCTTCTAATACAGCAACGCATGAATTGGTTGTTCCAAGGTCAATTCCTATAACTTTACCCATGATACGATCCTCCTATTTTTTAATACTATCTTTT
>JAQSXD010000249.1 GCA_029266295.1 Bacillota bacterium
CCCGCATCCGCCGGAACGACAACTGTTAGATTGGGGATTGCTCTGTACAAAGCCAGATCCGCTACACAGTTATGGGTCGGTCCGCCGCCTGCTGTTACACCCGCGTGCGTTCCGATGAGCCTGACATTTACATCATTATATGCGATGTCTGTATGGATCTGATCGGCTGCACGAAGTGAAAGAAATGGCCCGAAAACCTGCGCAAACACCACTTGTCCAGAAAGTGCAAGGCCTGCTGAAGCGCCGACCTGATTGGGCTCTGCGATCCCAAAGTTAAAGCAGCGGTCAGGATATTTTTGAATGAACTTGCCGGCAGAAGAAGATGGAGCCACATTGTCCGAATAGGTAAATACAAAATCCATTCCTTCGTCAGCCATCCTCATTAGTTCTTCGCCATAAGCCTCCCTTGCATTGGAAAGCATCTGATCAAAATCAAACGTTGTTAAAGCCATAGTTATCTCACCTTCCTACTTCTTTCAATAGATTCCAGCGCCTGGTCCAGCTGTTCCTTCGCGATTCCGCCGCCGTGCCATTTAACGTTTCCCTCCATAAAGTCAACGCCTTTCCCTTTCACCGTATTGGCAATGATAAAGACGGGTTTTCTTCTTACATAGGGATCAGCGGGAGGCAGCGCTTCCAAAGCAGAGCAGACAGAATACATGTCATTTCCGTCAATCTCGATCACGTCCCAATCAAAGGAAGAAATTCTTGCAGCCAGATTGCCATGACTCATAACATCTTCCGTTGTACCAGTCATCTGCAGCCGGTTGTTGTCTACGATGGCAACGAGATTTCCTAGCTGATAATGTCCTGCGGCCATGATCGCCTCCCAGTTCGTTCCTTCATCAAGCTCACCGTCTCCAACCATGACGAAGGTTCTCCAGTTCTTTTTCTGCTTTCGAGCACCCAGAGCCAATCCCAAAGCAACGGGAAGTCCGTGACCCAAAGAACCCGCAGAAACCTCAATTGCTTCGCAGTACTTTCGATTGCAATGCATTCCGAACTTGGAACCTTCCAAACACTCAAAATGATCTACCATGAAATCCATGGTGTACATTCCCAGATCCGAAAAGATCGTATATAGAGTCTCTGAGCAATGGCCCTTGGATAGAACAAACCGATCTCTGTTTTCCATTTTGGGGTTTTGGGGGTCATAATTCATGTACTGATAATACAGTGCTACCACCATCTCCACCATGGACAGTTCTCCGCCTAGGTGCCCCATACCGATTCGATAAATAAAATCAACCAGTTTTTTACGGATTTCTACGCTCTTTTCCTCTAGTCTGTAGACCATATCCAGATCTACCTTATTTCCGATCATATAATTCCCTCCTCTTCGAATACAAATTATTGCTACAAAATAAGATTGCGTACTTTGACGCTTGCCGACTGGTGGTTATTCCTGCTCCATCTCGTTGCATCGGATTAAAATTTTAAGATACTTTCCTGAAACCTGAGCTTCAAAGGCTTCCACCGCCTGATCGATATCAAAGACTTTGGCGATAAATTCATCCAGCTGAAATGCAGGCAGTACCTGCATAGCACGCGGAAACGCATAAGGCGCCACAAAAAGGCCTGTGACTTCAATCTCATTGAAATAACAATATTGATAAAGATTGAAAGGCATTTCAAAATCATTCGGGTACATGGCCCCGTAGATTAGTTTGCCTCCTCTTGCAGTAATTTTGGGAAGCGCACCAACCGCTCTGGTGGAACCAGAGCAATCAATCACTACGTCAAACCCTCTTCCGCCGGTAATTTTTCCAGAGGCTTCCACCACGTCCTCAGCTACAGGATCGATCACATGGTCTGCTCCGTATTTGAGCGCAACTTCTCTTCTATCTGCAATTGGTTCGATCAGGGTAAGGGAAACTGCGCCGGAAAGCTTCATGGACTGAAGCGCAAGAAGTCCGATGGGGCCACCGCCGCAGATGGCAACTCTCTGCCCGAATTTCAGCTCTGCTTTATCCATCATTCGTACTGCGATGGAGATAGGCTCCAGCAGGCAACCCTTTTTCAGGCTGATCTCATCGGGAAGCTTATATACCTGAGATTCGTGCCAGACAATATACTCGCTCATTCCGGGACGGTTATACTCACCGCCGTGCTCACAGAATTGCTGCTGTCCGTTCTGACAGTAATAGCAAGTTCCGCAGAATTTTAGAAAGTTTCCAGCTACCCGATCACCAATTTTAAGTCCTTTTCTGGCGGCTTTCTTTCCCAAATCTACGATAATTCCCGAAACCTCGTGACCCATGCCATATGGCGGCTCCCATCCGAAGATTCCTTCTACAAGATGGGGATCGGAACCGCAGATCGCACAATACGCCACCTTAATTTTTACATCTTCCTCACCCATTTCCTGCTCCGGGATATCGATGACCTGAACGCGTCCTCGTGTTTCCTCGTTCGGATCGCGCAGACTTCCGACTTTAACGGTTGCAATGGTTTTCATGTACTCCTTACCTCCTCAATTTCATTTGGTGAAGTGATGGTTTACCAGCACTTCCCTTGTTTTATGAACAGAAAAGCTGTTGCATCAGCCTTGGACCTGCAAAGTAGCAGCCAGACTCACCCTTCCTAAACAGTTGAGGTGAATCCACCGTCGATGCTGATGGTCCAGCCGTTGATATAGTCCGATGCGCTGCTTGCAAGAAATACAGCACAGCCCATAAGATCATGCAGCTCTCCCCATCTTCCGCTTGGAATTCTTCCAGTGATTTTCTCGTAGAAAGCCTTATCCTCGCGAAGTTCTTTATTCACGTCAGTGGCAAGAAAGCCCGGAGCAATGGAATTGGTCTGTATGTTGTATTTGCCCCCTTCATTTGCAAATACCCGTGTCAGCCCCACGATAGCATGCTTGCTCGTAGTATAGGGCGGGCATTTTTTATCCGCTGTGAAAGACAATGCGGAACCGATATTGATGATCTTTCCCGATCCCTGTTCTGCCATGATCTTCACAACCTGCTTGCTGAGCGCATACACAGAGTTAAGGTTGATGTCGATAATCCGCTTCCACGCATCGTCTGGGTATTCCAGAAAATCACCAAAATAACTAGCTCCGGCGTTATTGACCAGAATATCAATCTTCCCATATGCTTTCATGCACTCTTCGACGATGGATTCGATATAGCTGCTGTCAGTGAGATCCCCTCTCAGAAACACTGCCTTTCTTCCTGTTTCTTCAATCAATGCTTTGATTTCGGACACATCCTCGGTCAAATGGGGGATAAAAAGATCAGCTCCCGCTTTGGCGAAAGCCAGTGCATATGCCATTCCAAGTCCCTGGTTTGCACCTGTGACGATGGCAGTCTTCCCTTTCAGGGAAAAGACGTCCAGTGAAAAATCTCTGATGGTTTTTGACATGATCGTTTCCTCCTCTTTCTAATCCATGTGATTTCTTTTTGCAAGCTCCCGCATGATCTCAGCCACGCGTTCTTCGTCTAAGTGATAAAAAATCTTGAATATTGCCATCGTTACCAGACAAACCACACAGGGAAGCATGGACGTCATGATCAAAATGCCATGAAGTGCTTCAGAAGTCTGTGTCTGATTCGCCACATAACCCACATCGGAGAGGATGAGAGAAGGAATGACTCCGCCGATCGCCAAAGATGCTTTCAATCCTAGGGTTACAAGCGTGTAGACAACGGCAGGATATCGTTTCATCGTATGATACTCGGCATATTCCACCGTGTCGGGAATCATAGACCAGAGACTCCCCATCAGAATACCGTATCCTACAGACGCGACGGATTTGAAAATCATCATAACCAGGATTGCGGATACTGGTACAAAGTAAAGGATACCGGAACCAAACGCACCCAGAAGGAGACCGAGAACTACCGTATTCTTCTTTTTTATTGTTCGAAACAGCATGGGTACAAACGGAACTGCCAAAGCCGACGGCAGAACGTTCAGCAGGGAAAACAAAGGTACAAGCTCTTTGCGCCCCACATTATAGGTCATATAGTAGACTCCAGATGCCGACTGAATTGTTGAGAATGCATAAACGCCCAGGAAAAGGAAAAACATAACGACAATGGGCTGGTTATGCGTAAATTGATAAATGATATCTTTGAATTTTACAGGGTCAAGGTGTGATTCAACTTTGATCCGTTCGTGAAGTGTCGTATAAGCGTAAATCAATAAAGATGTGGTAATGACTGACAGGAGGATAACAGTCAACTGATATCCTCTTGCGGGATCATCCTTTCCGAAATAAGCAGAAAGCAAGGGAATGAACAGTGCCACAACCACTCCGCCAAACTGCGCCAGCGTCATTCTTGTGGAATTCAGCTTGGTTCTCTCCGCCGGGTCGGCGGTCATGGTGGTTGTCAGAGAAACGTAAGGATTGATAATAAAGGTGTACATCGTATTGAGCAGATTATATGTAACATATGCCCAAATAAGTTTTCCTGCATGTCCGAGATCCGGCACGGTATAGGTGAGGATTCCTGCGAGGGCAAAAGGAACTGCACCATAAAGCAGATAACTCTTATATTTTCCTCTTTTGGGATTTAGTCTTTCCGCTACCACGCCCATTCCGGGATCCCAGATAATGTCCCACGCTCTTGATATCAGGAACATCAGAGACACCTCCGCGGCAGTCAGACCGTAAACATCCGTATAGTAGAACATGATAAACATTAAAATCGCTTGAAAAACCAGGTTCATTGCAAAGTCCACCAGAGAATATCCTAGAATTTCTTTTCTCCCCAGCTTGTAAAAGCCTGGCTCTGGTCCGCTCTTTTCATACAGATCCATCGTATTTCCCATAATTTGATCTTCTCCTTTTTACGTCATTGTAATTAAGATGAGATTTGATAAGTTCTGTGATACCGGCGATTGGAGTTCGTTCCTCCCTTCCATGCCCGATTGAAGTATCTACATTCTATAAAAAGTTCCATTCAATTAAGGGTGGTTTTCTAATGAGAATGTGTGTTTTTTGATGGCGTTTTTGTTAATTGTTTGACGCAATGTTAATCGGATGAATCATCCGATCCAGAATCAAGATAGAGTAAGCGCATGAAAATCATGATTATGAAGATCATGATTATGAAGATCCATATTGACATGCCGACAGATCATAATTATAATCAGTAGACAAAGCCCCTCGTTGCTTATGGAGGTGAACTATGTTATCAAAGCTTGTCCTGCTGGCCGATGAAAAGATTGCAAATGAGATAGTAGGGTATACAAAAAAAGAGAGCTGTCCCTTTACTGTCGCTTCCACATGCAGCAGTTATGATGATTGTATTCAAAGCTCTGCAGAGCTTGAGACGGATCTCATCCTGATTCAGCTCAAACACCCGGTTTATAAAATTCACAACTTCTTTCATGACTTAATGCAATTAAAAAAGTCACCCATCCTTTTAATTTTTCATGTGATCGCAGAAGGACAGATTGTCTATTCCATAACCAGCCACAAAGATCACAACTTTGTATCGGCGCTAAAGCACTTTTTCGTCGATGCGCTGAAAGAGTATCAATGTTCTTTTAACTATATCGGAGAAGAGAAAGAGAAAGACTCCAATCTGATTATGGGTGCAAGAATCAACAAACTTGAAAAAAATGAGTATCTGAACGACATCCTGCGGGGCGTTACCGGCAGTGAATTTGAATATTACAAAAAAAAGACAAATCTGAATTTAAACGATTCAGGCTATTACATGTACATTTGGGATTTCATGGAAATCGAATTTTCTGATCATGACCGTAATAAAAATATTTATTACTTCGTTGGAGAAGAGTTTGTAAAAGAATGCCAGAGTGTTTTGGAAGCTTACGACGGCGGCGAAGTATTCTATGTCAACCCCATGCTCCTGTGCATCATCATCAACGACTTTCATACGTTAAGCTATGCGTCCAAACAACAGAAGCTTTCCGCACTTGTCAGTGAGTT